>NZ_JBIAPT010000001.1:0-112658 GCF_042888425.1 Streptomyces sp. NPDC002889 | reverse complement strand
GCAAGCGCATCATCCGTCCTTGCCGTCCGGTCGCGACAGGGCCACCAGGGAGGGGATCGGGCCGCGGAGGTTCCAGTCCGGATCGCGCTCGGTGAGCCGGGCGATCACCCGGCGCCAGGCCGCGGGGTCGGTGCCGAGCCGGTCGTGGACGAGGGCGGCCACGTCGTCCATGGCGGCCCGTATCTGCCGCGGCGCGTCGGTGCGTCGCCTGGCCGCGTTGAGATAGGACAGGACCGGAGCGGCCGGAGCGGCTTCGTGAACGAGATACCGGCCCGACAGATGGCCCGCCGCCAGCAGATGGTCCAGCTGACGGGTCAGCGGCTCACCGTAGCGGCCCCCCAGCCCGTGCCGGACTCGCGCGCGCGTCAGCTCCGGACTGCCCGGCATCCTGGCGTACGTCGGCTCGGGAAGCCGTTCCGCATGGCGCAGCTTCACGTCGAGCGGGGCACAGGGAAGGTTGACCAGCTGGTCCCAGTGCGGGATCGGCTCACGGAGGTGCTCGGCCTCCAGGCCCTCCCAGTCCGGCTCGGCGGCCATCGAGCGGATCACCTCGGCCGTGTCCCAGTGCCTTTGGCACCGGCGCAGGCGCTTGGCGAGCTTCTCCATGGACAGTTCGCGGTCGGCACGGGCCCGGATGACGGCGAGAGGGTCGCCTGCGGCCAGGGCCTTCCGGCAGATCCTGCTCGCGGCCAGGCCCAGATGCCCGCCGTCCACCAGCGCGGTCAGACGCTGCGGGCCGCCGTACCGCAGGAGGTTGAGGCAGCCGACGAGCTGATGGGCAAGGCTCAGGGACTTGCCCATCCGCGCGAAGACCTCCTCGATCAGGTCCGGTTCTGCCGATCGGAGCCACAGGACGCCACCCGGCGGGGTCGCGACAGGATCGGACCGCAGCTCGGTAAGGAGCCCGGCGGCCAGCGGGCCCGGCGTCATGATGACGCGAAGCACGATGTGGCGCTGCCGGCTGCCGCGCAGCAGGGCGAGGTCGACGGCCGGATCGTGGAGGTCGGCAAGGCGGTCCTCGAGTTCCTCGTTCAGCCAACGTGACTGCGTGGCGAGGATCCGCAGCGCTTCGGGGTCGCGCAGCTTCAGAAGATGGTCGAAGGCTGCGCGGGGCGTCCTGTCGTACCGGAGCAGATAGGCGGCGAGCAGCCACTGGGCGTCGGCCCCGAGCCGGGGCAGTACGGCGTCGAGTGTCTCGGGCGCGGCCAGGCACAGAAGCGTCCCGGGCGGCCACATCCACAGATGGTTGCCGCGCTCGAGGAACGTGATGGCGCTGTCGGCAGTGGTGGGTGCGGCAGTCCGGAACAGCGTGCCGTCGGGTACGTTCTCGCGCCAGGCGGCGAGCCCCTTCCGGTCGCCGCCTGGCGCGGTGCGGGAACGGTCGAGGAGCTCGGGCCAGCTTGGCCCGTCCTCCCCTCGCCCACCGCGGCCGCACCGTTCGTGGAAGGCTTCCTCCGACGTACGGCCCGATGCCCCGCCCGACGATTCGTCGCACGCTGCGGCCACGAGCCTCAGCCAGCCGTCCGCGTCGGTGCCCAGCTCCCGGTCCAGGTACGCGGCCACTGCCCGGCTCCAGGCGGTGGCGAAGGAGCGTCCGCGCCACTCGTGCGGGAGGGCGAGCAGCAGTCGGGCGGGGAGCGTGTGCAGCAGGTCGTCGGCCTGGACGATTCCGTGCGCATACGCGCTCTCCACGGTGCTCTCGCACGAACGGCAGCTCTGCGGACGCGTCGTCCTTGCCCCTTCCCGGGTAGGAGCGGCGCACCAGCCGTCATCCGGTCGGACGCCGTGGGCGCGGCATGCGTCCATCAACCAGCCCGGGGTCTCCAGACCCGGAGCGTCGTCGTGGTCGTGGTGGGCCAGATAGCGCAGGCTGCCCGGGTCGTCCGGCAGCGGGGCGCCGGCCGGTGCAAGGGACAGCAGCAGATCCAGGGCGCTGAGCGCGGCCCGCTGCCTCGCGCCGCGCGGAGCGTCGGGCGGTGACGGCTGCGGGTCAGGAGGAACGGGCCGCGGCTCGGGTGCGGTGGACACCGGTGCGGCCTCCGATGTGTGTCGCTGTGGTTCGATCGGCTCTTCCTGCGGGTTCGTCACCTCGCGCACCCCCGTTCGCCCTGCTCGGTGAGACGTGATCCATCCCAGCACACGCCACTGACAACGCCGTCGGAACCGCCCGGGGCAAGGACACTGGTGGGGTGAGTGTGGCGGAGACACTGGAGATCATCGAGCGGCTCGACCCGGTTCTGAGCGCGTTCCTGGACGTGTGGGGAGAGCGCGCCCTGTCCGACGAGCGCGATGCCGACCCCGGACTCCCCCTGTCAGGGCTGCCGTTCGCGGTGAAGGGGCCGTCGGGCATCCGCTCGTACGCGGCACGGCGGCTGATCGCGGCGGGTGCGGTGCCGGTCGGGTCGACGTCGGTGCCGGGACCGGGGACGTACTGGCAGACATGGGGGCTCGGGGCGCACGGGCCCACCCGTAACCCCTGGCGGGCGGACCGCACACCGGGCGGCTCGTCCGCAGGCTCCGCGGCGGCGGTCGCCGCGGGCATGGTGGGCCTGGCGACGGGCAGCGACGGGGCGGGCTCGGTACGAATCCCGGCAGCGTGGTGCGGGGTCTTCGGGCTGAAGACGACGAACGGGCTGCTGCCGTCACCGGACCGGACGGGCCTGGCGTCGGCGGGCGTGCTGACCCGCACGGCGGAGGAGGCGCGCGCGTATCTGCGCTGTGTGCTGGACGAGTACGCGCCGGCGCCTCCGGCGCTCCCGGTACGAGTGGTCTGGTCTGCGGACCTGGGCTTCGCTGCGACGGACCCGGAGGTGGCGGCGGTCGCGCGGGCGGCGGTGGAGCGGCTGGTGTCCCACGGTGTCGTGCGGCGGGGCGGCGAGGGCATTGCGCTGCTCGATCCGGCGGCCGCCTGGTCGGCGGTACGGGGCGGTCGGCCGGCGGACGGGGCGGCGATACGGGCGGAGAACGACCGCCGCCTCGATGAGGTGTTCACGCGGACCGAACTGCTGCTGACCCCGGCGACCCCGAACCGGCCGCATGGACACGAGGGACCGGGCGAGCACTACTCCACGGCACTGACCTGGGCGTTCAACCTGAGCGGCCACCCGGCGGCGAGCATCCCCGCGGGCTTCACGAACGACGGCTGCCCGGTCGGACTGCAATTGGTGGCGGCGCGCGGCGCGGACGTCTCACTGCTCGAAATGGCGGTGGCGGCACAGCGGCAGTTGATTATGGTGCGCCCATGGCCTCCTACGAACTCGCCCAGGTGAACATAGCCAGACTCAAACACCCTTTGGACTCGCCGGAGTTGAAGGACTTCGTCGACAACCTCGACCCCGTCAACGCGATCGCCGACGCTGCGGACGGCTTTGTCTGGCGCCTCCAGAACGACTCCGGGAACGCGACGGATCTGCGGGTCTTCGGCGATGACCTGCTGATCGTGAACATGTCGGTATGGCGGGACACGAATGCGCTGACAGCGTTCATGTACCAGGGCATGCACCGCGAACTGCTGGCGCGGCGCCACGAGTTCTTCGAGCGGGTGCAGGAGGTCATGACCACGTTGTGGTGGGTGGAGCCGGGCCACCGCCCCACGGTGCGCGAGGCGGAGGAGCGCCTGGTGCATGTGCGCGAACACGGGCCGACGGAGCACGCGTTCACCCTGCGGAAGTCGTTCCCGCCGCCGTCCCCGGCCTGACCTCAGCCGCCGGCGGGGCGGCCGCGCCGGTTGACCGCGGTGAGGTCGATGTCGACGGGAAAGGGAAGGTCGACTTTGAGCTGCTTGTGGTAGATGTCGTCAAGTGCGTAGGTTCGGGTAGCGGGGTCCAGCTCGTAGACGTAGACGACGGGGAGCCCGTCGTTCTCCTCGACGCGCCAGAAGTGGGGGACGCCTGCCTGGGCGTACTTGCGCGGCTTCACCTCGCGGTCGCGCTCCACGGAGTCGGCCGAGACGACCTCGACGGCGAGAACAACGTCCTCGGGCTCGAACCAGGTCTGCCGGGGACCGCTGTCCGCGTCCACCGGAACCACCAGCACATCGGGCTCCGGCCGGTTCCTCTTGTTCAGCTTGATGGTCATCTCGCCGATGGCTTCCAGATGCTCCGGCGCCTGCTCCGTCAGAGCGCTCACCAGGTAATGAATGACGCGCGAGTGGAAGCGGGTCTGCGGACTCATCAAGACAAGGCTCCCGTCGATCAGCTCCGTGTGCGGAGGAAGATTCGGAAGCCTGTCGAGGTCGTCCGCCACCCAGCCGTCGGCCGGCGGTCGCGGCCACTCGTACTGGTCGTCCAGCCCGTACTCGCGTGCGGCGCTCATGATTGCTCCCATGCGACGGAGTCTGCCCGGCGAGTTCAGCGTACCCAGGGGAGATGCCGCATCACTCGATCGAAAGAGTGATCGACGATCCGAGGTTGACCAGCGACGGCTCAGCCGCCGGGCACTGCCTCCCGGCGCTGCAGCCACTCGCCCGGGCACCATGCACCCCCGTCGCCGCTCCCACGATGCCGCCCGTGATCGCGCACGCCGTGTCGACGTCGCCGAGACCCTCGGCCGTGGACCACGGCGCCGCCGTCAGGTCCTCGTGGTGGCGGACAGCCGTCCGGACCACGAAGGGCACCGAGTCCTCCGAACATGTCCGACGCCTTCCAGGGTTCGGTCGTGAACGGCAGCTCCGCCGCGCGCGAGGCCGTCGCGGACGGCGCCGGGCGGGGTGCGGGAAGCGGCCTCGGCAATCGACGGTTCGCCGCGGGCGGACGGCGCTGCCGCCGTGGCTACGGCCACCGCGCCCACCACGCCCGCGGGGTGGGCGTGGGTCACGCGGGCGGACAACTCAGCCTGGTGGGCGACCTGTTCGAGGTCCACATGGAACCAGGCGCCGCGCGGGGCCACCCGCATGGCCGGGCCGTTGCCGAGGCTGCCGCCGTCGAAGAGCTCGGGAGCGAGGGGCCCGGGGCCGGGGCCCGGATGTGTCAGCCGGGGAGCCGGGATCCTTCCGCGATCGCCTCCTCGACCTCCGCCACCCGTGCCTGCTCCTCCGCCGCGAAGCGTTCGCGGTCGAGCTGCTCCGCGATCTCCTCGTCCTGGGACATGAGCAGGTCCAGGTTCGCGTCGCCCATCTCGAAGACACCCATGTCGAGATAGGCCTTCTGCAGCCGTTCGCCCCACAGCCCGATGTCCTTGACGCAGGGCACGATCCGACTGAACAGCAGCTTGCGGAACAGATGCAGGAACTCCGACTGCTCGGACAGCTCCTCGGCCTCCTTCTTCGGGACGCCGAAGTTCTCCAGCACCTCGACGCCGCGCAGCCGGTCGCGCATCAGATAGCAGCCCTCGATCACGAACTCCTCGCGCTCGCGCAGTTCCGCGTCGCTGAGCTGCCTGTAGTAGTCGCGCAGGGCCATCCGTCCGAAGGCGACATGGCGGGCCTCGTCCTGCATGACGTACGTGAGGATCTGCTTGGGCAGCGGCTTGTCGGTCGTGTCGCGGAGCATCCCGAACGCGGCCAGCGCGAGCCCCTCGATGAGCACCTGCATGCCCAGGTACGGCATGTCCCACCGGGAGTCGCGCAGGGTGTCGCCGAGCAGGCCCTGGAGATTGTCGTTGATCGGGTAGAGCATCCCGATCTTGTCGTGCAGGAAGCGGCTGTAGATCTCGGCGTGCCGGGCCTCGTCCATGGTCTGGGTGGCGGAGTAGAACTTGGCGTCCAGGTCCGGCACCGACTCCACGATCCGCGCCGCGCACACCATGGCGCCCTGCTCGCCGTGCAGGAACTGGCTGAACTGCCAGGAGGTGTAGTGCCGGCGCAGGTCACCCTTGTCCTTGTCGGTGAGCTTGGCCCAGTGCCGGGTGCCGTAGAGCGTCAGGACGTCGTCGGGGGTGCCGAGCGGGTCGTACGGATCGACCTCCAGGTCCCAGTCGATGCGCTTGGTGCCGTCCCACTGTTTGTCCTTGCCCTTCTGGTAGAGGGCGAGGAGCCGGTCGCGGCCGTCCTCGTATTCCCAGCTGAAGCGCGCCGAGCCGGAGGCCGGGACCTGCCAGTGCGGGCTTTCGGGCGCGTGGGTGTAGCGGTCATGCGTCGACACTGGCGGCTCCTTCGCCTCGTATCCCGTGGTACGCAAGCACAGTTGGCAGGCTCACACGTTGGTAGACGGATAGTCAACAAGTCGCGCACAGGGGATTGACGACCTTGCTGACAGGGAGTCTCATAGCCATTGACACCGGTAACCCACTCGCGAGGTGCCCTCAGCCATGACATCCGTGACCGAACGCGACGTGCAGCTGCTCCGCGACGCACTCGGCCCGCTCCGGGACCGCGAGCAGGTCGCCGCACGCCTGCTCGAATCCTCCGCCAAGCACTCCTTCGACCCGGACAAGGAACTCGACTGGGACTCCCCTGCCGAAGACGGCAAGTGGTACTGGCCGCCGGAGCTGCTCTCCCTCTACGACACGCCCCTGTGGCACACGATGTCCGAGGAGCAGCGCCTGGAGCTGTCGCGCCACGAGGCCGCCTCGCTCGCCTCCCTGGGCATCTGGTTCGAGATCATCCTGATGCAGCTGCTGGTGCGCCACATCTACGACAAGCCCGTGACCAGCAACCATGTCCGCTACGCGCTCACCGAGATCGCCGACGAGTGCCGGCACTCGATGATGTTCGCCCGGATGATCCAGAAGTCCGGTGCACCGGCGTACCCGGTGCCGCGGGTCTACCACAACCTCGCGCGGATCCTGAAGACCATATCCACCACACCCGGCTCGTTCGCCGCGACCCTGCTGGGCGAGGAGATCCTCGACTGGATGCAGCGCCTCACGTTCCCGGACGAGCGGGTACAGACGCTGGTGCGCGGTGTCACCCGTATCCATGTGGTGGAGGAGGCGCGCCATGTGCGGTACGCCCGCGAGGAGTTGCGCCGCCAGATGGTGACCGCGCCGCGCTGGGAGCAGGAGTTCACACGGATCGGCTGCGGCGAGGCGGCACGCGTCTTCTCCGTCTGCTTCGTCAACCCGAAGGTGTACGAGGACATCGGCCTGGACCGCCGCGAGGTCGTCGCCCAGGTCAAGGCGAGCGGACACCGCCGCGAAGTGATGCAGTCCGGCGCCCGCCGGCTGACCGACTTCCTGGACGACATCGGGGTGCTGCGCGGTCCTGGTCGCAGGCTCTGGAAGAGCTCCGGGCTCCTCCCCTGACTCCTGTGAACCCTGACGCTGTGACCCCTGGCCCCTCCCGTGGCTCCGCGCGCAACCCCTCGACGGCTGCTCGCACATCTCCTCGCACAATCGGAGAAAAGTACGGTTACGCGCACTGCACGGTTACGCTGCGAAGCATGACCAGTCCCGCTCCCGCGACTCGCGCGTACCGACGGCTCAGCGTCGAGGAGCGCCGTACGCAACTGCTCGCGGCGGCGCTCACGCTCTTCGCGCACCGCCCGCCGGAGGAGGTCTCCCTCGACGATGTGGCGGAGGCGGCCGGGGTGTCCCGGCCGCTCGTCTACCGCTACTTCCCCGGCGGCAAGCAGCAGCTGTACGAGACGGCACTGCGCTCCGCGGCCGACCAGCTGGAGGGGCGGTTCTCCGAGCCGCCGGACGGGCCGCCCACCGAACGGCTCTCACGGGTCCTGGACCGCTACCTCGAGTTCGTCGACGAGCACGACGCCGGGTTCAGCGCGCTGCTGCGCGGCGGGAGCGTCGCCGAGACCTCCTGTACCAGCACGATCGTCGACGAGGTGCGGCGGGCGGCCGCCGAGCAGATCCTCGTGCACATCGGGGTCGCGGACCCGGGCCCGCGGCTGCGGATGATGGTGCGCACCTGGATCGCGGCCGTCGAGGCGGCGTCCCTGATCTGGCTGGACGAGGGCAAGCAGCCGGCCGCCGGTGAGCTGCGGGACTGGCTCATCGACCACCTCCTCGCCCTGCTGGCGGCGAGCGCGGCGACGGACGAGGAGACGGCGGGGGCGCTCCGGGGCCTGATCGCGCAGGAGAGCGGGACCGGCCCGGTGGCTCTGCTGGTACACCGGCTGGGGCCCGTGCTGAGCGACGTCGCGGATCCCCTGTGACACTGGACCGGTGAAAAGCGAGAACACCCCCTTCGAGGGCGGGCCGCTGGACGGGCGGGTGCTGCCGGTACTGGTCGGACCGACCGGCCACCCGCCGAAGTGGTACAAGGTCCCCGTCCCGCAGGACGACGGCTCCCCGACGGTTGTGCACGTCTACCGGCGTGTGCCGTCCGGCTACAGCAAGCGGCTCGGGCTGCAGCGGGGCTGGAAGTACGAGTACGCGCCCGGGGGCGTGGAGCGCCGCGAGCTCAAGTGGCCCTGGTCGAAGCCGAAGCGCACGCCGTAGCTGCGAAGTTCCCTCGCAGGTGACTGCCTGGCCGGTGCGAGCGGGCCCGCCATAGGATCACGGACGACCGTGTCACCAGGGGGGAGCTTCGCATGGAGCCGCTGCAGCAGGACGACCCGCGCCGAATCGGCCCGTACACCACGCGGGCACGGCTGCGGGAGTCGGCGAGCGCCGTGCAGTACCTGGCGTACGGCTCCGACGACGCGCCCGTCGTCGTTTCCTCCGCCCGCCCCGGTCTGGCGGCGGTGCCCGCGTTCCGGCGGCGTTTTGCCGCGGAGGCCCGGACGGCGGAACGGCTGGCCGGGGGCTGGGTGCCGCAGCCCCTCGCCATGGCGACGGACGAGCGGCAGGAGCTGTGGACCGCGAGCGCCTACATTCCGGCGCTGACGCTGCGCGCGGCGATAGCGCTCGTGGGTCCACTGCCGGAGCGGGCCGTACGGGTACTGGGCGCGGGACTCGCCGAAACCCTGTCCCGCGTGCACGCCACGGGCACGGTGCTGCACGGTCTCGCTCCGGACACGGTGCTGCTGGCCGCGGACGGGCCACGGCTCACCGCGTTCGGCGCGCTGGGCGCCGCAGCCGTCGCGCAGACGCGGCCGGGCGGTCAACTCTCCGTACAGCTCAGCTATCTGACGCCGGAGCAGGCGACCGGCGCGGAGCCGGGCCCGGCGTCCGACGTCTTCGTACTGGGCCTGCTGCTGGCCTACGCGACGACCGGCACGACACCACTGGGCGGCGCGGACGGCATTGCGCACGACGAGCCCCGACTGGACGCCATGCCGGGTGCGTTGCGGGAACTGACGGCGCGGTGCCTCTCGAAGCGGCCCCAGGACCGCCCCACGGCGGGCACGGTGGCGGCGGACCTGGCACTGGAGGGCGCGGCGGCACTGGGCCGCGAGGGCTGGTTGCCCCAGCCCGTGCTGGACGCGCTGACGGCCGAGGCGGTGCAGGCGGCGTCGCTGCGATCGGGCCGCCCGGGGGTGCAGGACGCCCCGGCTTCGGCGAGCGGGACCGGGGCGGGAGCAGAGGCAGGGACAGGGACAGGGAGGGTGTCCGCACCGGATGTCCCGCTCGGGGCCGGCACGGCCGCCCCGCAGGCGCTGATCCCGGCGCGGAGCGACGCATCGCACCTGCCCGTAGCGGGCGAGGCCGCCGCACGTGCCGGTGACAGCCCGGCCCTTCCGGCCGTCGCCCTCGCATCGGGTGCAGGCCCCGTACCGGGGAACGGCGGTGCGGCGGCGCCGCCGATGGTGCCGCCGCAGAGCGCGGGCGCCACCGTCCCTCCTGGTCCCGGCGCGCCCCGAACAAGCGCCGGTGCTGCGGGAAGCGTGCCCGACGGCCGGCAGGCCTTCACTGGACCGTCGGCCGCAACCGCGGACGGGGCGGGGCTTGTCGCGGACACCTCGACCCTCCTGGTGCGGCGCCACGGGAGCGCACCCGTTGCGGCGGTCGGCCAGGCGTGGGCCGGGCAGCCCGTGCCCGCGGGCAGCCCCGGGTGGAATCCCCCGCCCGCGGCGCCCACCGACGGACCCGTCCCACCTCCTCCCGCCGGCACGGTCGGGCGGCGCGGGGTGCTCGCTGCCGTCGCGGCAGGGGTCGCCGGGGTCGTTGTCGGCGGGGGCGGTGTGTATGCCGTCGTCGGTGGGGACACCGAGGCCGATCCCGCCCCGCGGCCCCCCGCGCCCCGGCGTACCCGGATGGCCGGGCTGGCGCCCGAGCCGAACTGGCGGTACGAGCACCCGAGCGAACCACTCGGCGTCACCGTATGGCGGGACCGGGTGCTGCTGCTGACCGACAGCCGGCAGACCACCGGCGTGGATCTGCGCACCGGGCGCCGGCTCTGGGCCCGGCCCGAGGCACCCTCGGCCTCCCGGGCCGTGCCGGTCGACGACCGGTTCTGTCTCGTCGACGCCCCGGACGAACTCCTGTGGATCTCCGCACAGGACGGACAGGTCGCCCACAAGGTCGCCAAGCGCACCTTCGCACAACCCGGTGAGACCCTGGCCCTCGGCGGGGTGATCGGGGCCGAGGGGGCCGGCATATGGCTGACCGGCCATGTCTCCAAGAGCGTCGAGCGGACCGTCAAGAAGCGCAAGAAGAAGGTCACCGTGCGGGAGGCGTATGTCATCGCCTACGACCTCGCCGGGCGCAAACAGCTGTGGCGCGCCCGGGTCCCGGCGGGGAAGGCTCCCCAGACGCCCCGCTACGACCTGGTCGTGGCCCGCCCCGACAGCATCGTCGTGCGGCAGGACGGCAACTCCCTCACCCCTGCGCAGTCCAAGGCCGCCAAGGGCGGGTCCGTTCTGCTCGGCCTCGACCGCGCCACCGGCAAGGCGCTGGGGTCCGTCCCGCTCCACGGGGTCGGATCGACGGCCGCCGTCGTCGGTGACGGGGGGAGCGGCAAACTGTTCGGCGCAGCGGGCCGCGAGCTGCATGCGTACGACGGCAAGGGCAAGCGGCTGTGGCGCGTACCCGCAGCGACCACCCCGGGTGAGAAGGGCGTGTTCGCCTACGGGATCCCCGTCGTGCACGGCCCCGCCCTCTATGCCGCCAACCGCTACCAGGAGGTGTGTGCTGTCGATACGGCGACCGGCCGACCGCTGTGGCGCCGCTCGACCGAGACGCCCGCCTGGCGCCAAACGCCCCGGACCGCGCTGAGCGCCGGAGGCCGTACGGTGCTCGCCGGCGACGCCGTGGCGCTCACCGCGTTCGCGGCGCGCGACGGCCGGCGGCTGTGGAAGTTCCAGGAGGCGGGTGCCCGGGATGCCGGGAATCCGCAGGACGCTCCCCGGTACGAACCGCTGCCGGGCGGCGACGGACGGCTCGTCGTACGCCGGGGACGGACCTTCTACGCCCTCCCCGTGGACTGACGGACCCTCAGACGGGTGACCGCGTTGCGCTGAACCGACCACCCGCCGGGCCGCTGCGGCGGCACGCCCGCATGCTCGGCCGTGAGGTGGACGGCCCACCTCGCAACCGGAGGTGATGAGGTGTCAGGCACGGCTTCGGGCACTGTGCTGCGTACGGTCTGCACGGTGGCGCTGGCCGCGGTCACGGTGATCGCCGCGGTACCGGCGTCCGCCGACCCTGCGCCGGCCGTCACCGCCGAACCCAGCGGCACCTCCGGCCGCACCGGCAGCACCGAATCCGCCGAGCCGGCCGAATCCGCCGAATCCGTCGGCACGACCGAGCACGCCGGCACCACCCGGCCTGATGCACCCACCGGCTCCACCATCCCCACCGGCCCTCCCGATCCCACCGCGCTCACCGCGGGAGCCCCCGCGCTGACCGCCGTCTCCGGCATGCTCACCCGGCTCAAGGAGCTGTACCGCCGGGCCGAGGAGGCCGGGGAGGTGTACAACGCCGTCGAGCAGGCGCTCGACAAGCAGCGCGCCGAAACCGCACGGCTCGGCCGGGCGTTCGCCGACGCGCGGACCGCCTTCGCCGACAGCCGCGACGCCGCGGGCCGGCTCGCCCGCCAGCAGTACCAGGGGCACTCCGAACTCTCCTCCTACCTCCGCCTCCTCCTCGCCCGCGATCCGCAGCGCGCCCTGGACCAGGGCCATCTCATCGAACGCGCGGCGAGCGGCCGCCTGGCCGCCATGGCCACGCTGGAGGCGGGCGCCAAGCGGGCGCACGCGCTGGCGACCGCGTCCCGCAAGGCGCTGGACAGGGAACTGGTCCTCGCGACCCGGCAGAAGAAGGCCCGTGACACGGCAACCGCACGGCTGAAGGCGGTCGAGGGGATGCTCGCCTCGCTCTCCGACGGCCAACTCGCCGCCCTGTCCGACCGCGAGCGGGCCGAGACAGCCGAGGCCCAGCACAAGCTGATGGCCACCGGCGTACTCGACGGGGTGCGCACCCCGTCCGAGGAGGGCGGTGCGGCGCTGGACTTCGCCGTGCAGCAGATCGGCAAGCCGTACCGGTCGGGCACGGAGGGCCCCGAGTCGTTCGACGGCTCGGGGCTCACCTCGCAGGCATGGGCCGCCGCCGGGCGCGCCATTCCCCGCACCAGCCAGGAGCAGTGGGCGGAGCTGACCAGAGTGCCGCTGCGATCGTTGCGCCCCGGCGACCTGGTGATCTATTTCCCGAAGGCCACGCATGCGGCGGTCTACCTGGGCGACGGCATGGTGATCCAGGCCCCGCGACCCGGCGGCCGCGTGAAGGTCTCTCCCGTTGCGTCGAACCCGCTGCTGGGCGCGGTCCGCCCGGATCCGGCCGGCCGGGCGCTCGCCTCGTACACGCCACCCGTGCTGCCCGAGAACGCGACAGCCGGATCGGACGAGGGCTACGAGGCCACGGAGATCGAGGAGAAGGACGAGGGCGACGAGGCACGTGCCGAGGAGGAGTAGGGCGTCCGGCTCCGCCGCACGCCCGTCCCCACCGTCAGGCGCTCGCGCCGCCCGAGACCTCCGCCAGACAGGCACCCGTCTTCTGTCGGCGGTGTTTTCTCACCGCGGTGCCGGGCGCGGGCCTGTCGCGAGCGGCAGGCGTCGCGGAACGGTGTTGCAGAAACGCCGTGGCCGAACGCCACGCCGACACCACAGGCCACGCTCGTTGTTCGTGGGCAATCGAACCGCTCTCGTCACTGCATTTCGGGGCTTGACAGCATCGACGCTCATCCATGCCGGTCACGGTCAATCTCGCAGCGCGCCTGCGCCTGCGCACGATTGGGCGCTGCCAACAGGCAGAACGGACGGAGAGCTGTGCCCGCCACCTCCACCCGAGCACCCGTGTACCGCCCTACCTGCTCCCCGTCAAGTGACGAACAGCCGGGACTACGGCCTCCCCCTCCCGGCCCGGCACGGTGGCAGTCCGACCGCCGCTCCTGCGACCGCAGGGGCGGAACGCCGACCGGACTGGAGACACGATGTTCCGCTGGACAGGAATGGCCGTCACCGGACGCCCCCGGCTCGTCCTGCTCGCCGCCCTCGTCTTCCTCCTGCTGTGCGTGGCTTTCGGTTCCGGAGCCGCCGGTGGGCTGAAGACACAGGGCTACGACGATCCCCGTTCCGATTCCAGCCGCGCGGCCAAGCTGACGGCCGCCCACTCCGGCGCGCCGCCCAACCTGGTAGTCGTCGCGCAGGCCCGCAGCGGCTCGGTCGACGACGACGCCACCCGCAGCGCGGGCGCGGAGCTGACCGGACGCCTCCAGGCGCAACCGCACGTGAGCGCCGTGACCTCGTACTGGAAGGGGCATGCGGCAGAGCTGCGCAGCCGGGACGGCCACGCAGCGATGCTGCTCGCCCATGTGGACGGGGAGGACCGGCAGGCCGGGGCCCGGGCCAAGCAGATCCGTGAGGCTCTCACCGCCCCCGCTCCCTCCACTCGGCCGTCCGGCGACACGGCTCGGAACGACGGCGCTCCGGCTGCAGCGGCTCTGACGGTGCACGTGGGCGGGTCGGCGCTCGCCGAGGCCGAAATACAGGACACCTCGGCCTCGGACCTGACGCGAGCCGAGGCCGTCGTCCTGCCGGGGACGCTGATCCTGCTGGTCCTGGTGTTCGGCAGTGTGGTGGCCGCGGCTCTGCCCCTGCTGATCGGGGTCCTGGCCATCGGCGGGACACTGCTGGTCCTGAGCGTTCTCGGCAGTGTCACCGATGTGTCGGTGTTCGCGCTGAACCTCACCACCGCGCTCGGCCTCGGACTGGGCATCGACTACGGCCTGCTGATCGTCTCGCGGTTCCGCGAGGAGCTCGCCCGCGGGCAAACCCCGCCCCGTGCGGCGGTGCGCACGGTGTGCACCGCAGGCCGCACCATCGTCTTCAGTGCCGCCACGGTGGCAGCCGCACTCGCGACGCTGCTGGTGTTCCCGCCGTATTTCCTGCGCTCCTTCGCGTACGCCGGGATCGGCGTGGTGGCGATCGCGGCCGTCGCCGCGACCACCGTCATGCCGGCGCTCCTCGCTCTGCTCGGCGAGCGGGTCAACGCCTGGCCGGTACCGTGGCGCCGCAACGTGCGCACCGGCTCCGCATCCCGTGCATGGGAACGCCTGGCGCGACTGGTCGTGCGCCGCCCGCTGCTCGCGGCGCTGCCGGTGGTCGGCCTGCTGGTAGTGCTCGCCGCCCCGTTCACGCACGCCGCTTTCGCCACCCCAGACGACCGGACCCTGCCGGTGAGCGCGTCCAGCCGGCAGACGGGTGACCTGGTGCGCGGCGAGTTCGACGCGACAGGAGCATCCGCGCTGACGGTCGTCCCCAAGGATCCGGCGCCCCGGCACGCGCAGGAGGACTACGCCCGTCGTCTGGCCGCCCTCCCCGGCGTCGCTCAGGTCGTCGGCCCGAGCGGTGTCCACCGCCACGGGGCAACGGCACCGGAGCCCGGCTCTTCGGGTACCGGCGTCACCCAGCAGGCCAAGGGCGGCCCGGCGCACTTCACGGTGCTGCCCTCGGCCGAGGCCCAGTCCGATGCTGCCCAGAGGCTCGTCCATGCGGTCCGCGCGGTGCCCGGGCCGGCGGGCAGCAGTGTCCACGTCGGCGGGCCGAGCGCGGTCCTGGTCGACGCCAAGGACACCATCGCCGACCGGCTTCCCGCCGCACTGGCCTTGATCACGCTCACCACGTTCGTGCTGCTGTTCTGCTTCGCGCGGAGCCTGCTCCTGCCCCTGAAGGCGATCGCCCTGAACGCCCTGAGTCTCATGGCGGTCCTCGGAGCCATGGTGTGGATCTTCCAGACGGGCCATCTTCAGGACCTGCTCGGCTTCACGCCGGGGCCGCTGAGTACGACCATGCCGGTGCTGCTGTTCTGCATCGTCTTCGGGCTCTCGGTGGACTACGAGGTGTTCGTCCTCGCACGCATCAAGGAGGCGCACGAGGACGGGCAGGACACGGCCAACTCGATCGTCTCGGGCATCGCCCGCACGGGCGGCATCGTCACGACCGCCGGCGCCCTGCTTGCCTTCACGCTGCTCAGCTTCGGAACCTCGCAGGTCACGCTCCTGCAGTTCTTCGGAATAGGCGCCGGGCTCGGCGTGCTGATCGACGCCACCCTCGTCCGGGGCGTCCTCGTGCCGGCGCTCATGCGCCTCGCGGGTGACTGGAACTGGTGGGCGCCTCGCCGGCTGGTGGGCCTCCGGCGAACGCGCCGGCACTCTCCCCCTCCGCCCGCCCGACCCTCGTCGGGGCCGCCCGCCACGCCACGCACCGCCGCGGAGCACCCACCGGCACACGCGGCCTGCACGTCCCCGAACAGCCTCACCCCCACCTGCACCGCCCCCGCCGCCCTCTGCGGGCACCTGGACAAGGAAGGCTCATCATGAACGACATCGCGATCGTCGGACTCGGCTGCCGCTTCCCCGGTGCCCCAGGCACCCGGGCGTACTGGAACCTCCTGCTCAGCTCGGAGCGGCAGTTCACCGCGGTCCCCAAGGACCGCTGGAACCACGCCCCCTTCCACGAACCCGGCAACCGGTCCCCGGGCCACACCGCCTACACCGACCAGGTCGCCTTCCTCGACGACGTGGACCGCTTCGCCGCCCTGCACTACGGACTGCCGCCCGCGCGCGTCCGGTCCATGGACCCCCAGCACCGGCTGATGCTCGACGTCACCCGCGAGGCCCTCGACGACGCGGGGCTGGGCCGTGGCGGCTTCGACCGGGACAACACCGGGGTGTTCGTCGGCATCTCGAACTCCGATTACAAGGACCTCATGACGGCCCGCCTCCGTGCCGCCGGCATGAGCGAGGGATCACCCGGCGACGGGACCGCTCCCGGCCCGCGCGGCGCTGTCAGGGAGGAGGCCGGGCAACTGAACGCCTTCACCCTGCCCGGGAGCCTGCTCAGCATGGCGCCCGCCACGGTCAGCAGGCAGTTCGGCCTCGGCGGCCCCAGCTTCGCCGTCGACGCCGCCTGCTCCGGCTCGCTGACCGCCCTCGACCAGGCGGTCGCCCATCTGCGTCAGGGAACCTGCCGGATCGCCGTCGTCGGCGGTGTCTATCTGAGCCTCACCCCCGACAGCCTGATCGGTTTCTCCAAGCTCGGCGCGCTGTCCGCCACCGGGGTGTGCCGCCCGTTCGACCACGGGGCCGACGGCTTCGTCCTCGGGGAAGGCGCCGGGAGCGTCGTCATACGGCCCCTTCATGACGCGCTCGCCGATGGCCAGCGCATCTACGCGGTCATCAAGGGCATCGGCTCGGCCAACGACGGCGCCTCCCCGGGGCCACTGGCCCCTGCGCCGGAAGGCCAGCTGCGCGCCATGCGCCGGGCGTACCTCGACGCCGGTGTGGCACCCACCTCGGTCGGCTTCCTCGAGGCCCATGGCACCGGCACAGTGGCCGGAGACCGCGCCGAAACCGAGGCGCTGCACCAGCTCCGCACCGAGTGCGACGGTAACGGCCCGGGCCTGTGCTATCTCTCTTCGGGCAAGGCGCTCATCGGGCACTCACTGTCGGCTGCGGGCATCGCGGGGCTGATCAAGACGGCCCTGGTGGTGCATCACGGCACGATCGTGCCGCAGCCGCGGACCAGCCCCCACCCCGAACTCGCCATCGAGGACGCCGGTCTGCGGCTCACGGACACCGTGCGGTCCTGGCCGGACTCAGCCGCGCCCCGGCGTGCCGCGGTCAGCTCGTTCGGTTTCGGCGGGAGCAACGTGCATGTGGTCCTGCAGGAAGCGCCGGCCGCCCCGGCCGTCGGACGTCCGGCCGGACGCCACGGGACCGTACGCGACGGGGTCGCACGTACAAGTCCCGTACGCACCGGCGCAGTCGGCACCGAACCCCATCTCGTCCTGCTCTCGGCCGGTTCCCCCGAGCTGCTCCGGGAGCACATCGGTGACCTGCTCGACACCCTGGACCACACGCCCGGGCCACCCATCGCGGCAGTGGCCCACACCATGGGCGGACGCGAACCGCTCACCGCCCGGCTCGCAGTCGTGGTCTCCGGCATGGACGAATTCACCGAACGGCTGCGCCGCGCCCGCCGACAGCTCGCCGAAGGCGTCCGGGGCGACCTCGGTGACGGCGCGTTCGCCGCCGATGCCCCGCTGCCGTACCCGCAGCGCCGGGCCGCCTTCCTCTACCCCGGCCAGGGGAGTCAGCGCCCGGGGCTGATGCGCGACCTCTACGAGCGGTTCCCCGTCTTCACCGCGGCCATCGACACGCTCAGCACCGCGGCCCGCGGGCATTGCGACTTCGACCTCGCCGAAGTGCTGTACGGAACGGCCACCGCGGACCCGGACGACGAGGAGCTCCGGCAGCGTCTGGCCGGCACCGACGTGTGCCAGCCGGTGCTCGGCAGCGTTGCGCTCGCCGCCACGCGCCTGCTCGCTGCCTGCGGCCTCACTCCCGGCCTCGTCCTCGGCCACAGCGTCGGAGAGTTTCCCGCCGCCGCCGCGGCCGGCGCGCTCTCCGACGAGGACACCGTCCGTCTGCTGGCACACCGGGGCGCCGTCCTGAAGCGGGCCGAACCCGTGCCGCACGGCGGGATGCTCGCCGTACAGGCCGACGAGCAAACCTGCCGTCGACTCACCGGCGACATCGACGACGTGTGGCTCGCCTGTTTCAACCAGCCGCGCCAGATCGTGGTCAGCGGCACCGCTGAAGGGCTCGCCGCAGTGCGGCGCACCTGCGCCGAAGCGGGCATCGTCACCGCCCCGCTCCAGGTGTCGAACGCCTTTCACTCCCCCCGGCTCGCCGCCGCCGACCGCGCCATGCGCGCGGACCTCGCCGCCCGGGCCATCGCCGGCCCCGTCGTGCCGTTCGTGTCCAGCGTGAACGCGGCCGTCTGCGCCGACCCGGCAGAACTGCGCGAACTGTGGGCCCGCCACGCTTGCGCCCCCGTGCGCTTCGGGGACGCCGTCCGAACCGCCTACGCCCACGGCGCCCGTGTCTTCCTCCAGGTCACCGGCGGCAATTCCCTCGTGGGTGCGGTCCGCCGCAATCTCACCGGCCACGACGACATCCACGTCGTCTCCGCCGACAGCCCGGCCGCGGACCGCGGACGCGGCTTCCTCCGTACCCTCGCCCACCTCTCCGTCCTCGGCGCCCCCGTCGACCCCCGCGCCCTGATCCCCGCCACCGACCGGCGTCTTGTCGACCTGCCGGCGGCCCGGCTCGCCACCCAGTCGTACTGGGTGCCGCGCCACAGGAGCGCTGGGCAGACGGCTCCGGCCTCCTGCGTCCCACCGCAGCACAGCCCCGGACCGGCCGATCACCCGGACGTTCCCGTCAGCGGACAGCCCTCCGCTCCCGTCGAGCTGTCCGTCGACCGGTCCGAGCAGTCAGCCGGCCCTCAGGTCCCAGCAGGAAGGGATTCGATGGACGAGCTGCTCGAACTGGTACGGCAGCAGGTGACGTTGCTGGCCCGCATCAGCAAAACGCTCGCGGCGCCGCACATGGCCCCGGAGACAGCACCGGTTGCATCCGCACCCTCGGATGCTGCAGTCGCTGCAGCCGCTGATATTGCTTCTGTATCCGAAGTCACTGCCGCAACCGGGCTGCCCGACGCTCCTGCCTCCGTGGCCGTACCGGCCCCCATGGCAGCGCCCACCACGGAATCCCCGGTCGTCGCCGCATCGGCCGAAGGCGGCCCGGCGAGCCCGGACATCACCGAGGTCACCGAGACGGTCCTCGGGCACGTGGCCCGGATCAGCGCCTTCCCGGTGGGCCATCTGCGCGACGACCAGCAGCTCATCGAGGACCTCGGCTTCGACTCCCTCATGCTGACCGACCTTTTCACGTCCCTCAGGCGGCAGTGGCCGCTCGTGGCCTTCGACACGAGAGAGGCCTGGGACAGGCCGACCGTCGCCCGCATCACCGCCCTGGTCACAGGCGGGACCACGGTCGCGGCACCGGCAGCCGACTCCGTCACCGAACCGAGCAGCGGCCGCAGCGACGAAGCCCCGACCCCGCAGCCTGCCGGCCCCTGCCCGCTTCCGCCGGAACCGGCCGGACCCGGCTCGGCACCCGGCACTGCGCCGTTTGCCGGCCATGCCGAGCCTGACGTCGTGCTTCCGGAGCAGCAGACGCGGATCGAGCACTTCCCCGAAGTCACCGCCCACCACGAGCGCATCCGCACCTTCACCCGGCTGGGGCTGCCGAATCCGTACCTCCTGGTCCACGAAGGCGGCATGAAGGACACCACCGTCGTCGACGGGCGGGAACTGATCTCGTTCTCCGGTTACAACTACTTGGGGATGGCCACGCACCCCCAGGTGACCGAGGCTGCCAAGGAGGCCGTCGGCCGATGCGGCACATCGGTCTCCGCCAGCCGGCTGCTCTCCGGCAGCCGCCCCCTCCATGGGGAGCTGGAGACCGAACTCGCCGCAACACTCGGCACCGAGGACGCGATCACACTGGTCAGCGGGCATGCCACCAACGTCACCGTGATCGGCCACCTCGTCGGGCCGGGCGACCTCATCGTCCACGACCGTCTCGCCCATGACAGCATCCTCCAGGGGTGCAAGCTCTCCGGCGCGACCCGCAGGCCCTTCCCGCACAACGACGCAGGCACCCTCGACGCCCTCCTCACCCGGGTCCGCCACCAGTACCGCCGGGTGCTGGTCGTCATCGAAGGCGTGTACAGCATGGACGGTGACATCGCGGAGCTGCCGGCTCTCATCAAGGTCAAGCGCAGGCACGGCGCCATGCTGATGATCGACGAGGCGCACAGCATCGGAGTGATCGGCGCGAACGGGCGCGGCATCGGAGAGCACTTCGGCACCGATCCATCAGAGGTGGAGCTGTGGTCGGGCACCCTGTCCAAGGCGCTCGCGAGCTGCGGCGGTTATGTCGCCGCGAGCCGCACGGTCGTCGAGTACCTCAAGTACACGCTTCCGGGCTTCGTCTTCAGCGCCGGGATGACCCCCGCGAACACCGCCGCCTCCTTGGCAGCCCTCAGGCTGCTGCGCAGCAGGCCGCAGCGCGTGAGGCGCCTCAGGGAGAACGCCGCACTCTTCCTGGACCTGGCACGGCGGGCGGGCATCAACACCGGCAACAGCCACGACACACCCATCGTCCCCTGCGTCACGGGCGACTCGGCAAAGGCCCTGCAGCTCGCCGAGGCCCTTTTCACACGGGGAATCAGCGTCAACCCCATCCTGTATCCGGCCGTTCCGGAGGAGGAGGCCCGGCTGCGGTTCTTCATCACCTGCGACCACACCCCCGAGCAGATCCGGCACACGGTGTCGGCGCTGGAACAGGAGCTGCGGCGCGTGGGAGTCGCCGCCGCTGCCTGAGCGGATGCCCGGCTCCGTCAAGTCCCGACTCCCCGGAACGTGACCGCGCCTCGCCGCTCGGGCACTGAACGGTCACGAACAGGGCCCTGACCTGCACGGACAAACCTGAAGAGCGAGCTACGCTGTTCGACTCGTTCGCAGCCTTCAGCAGCCAATGGCTCTGAGCGACCCAAAGACAGAGGGCGGTCCCGAGCGGGACCGCCCTCTGTGATCCACGCAGCAGAGGCGTGCCCGGCCAGCGCTGCCAGGGCGACCGACCGCAGGCAACCGGCCTGCTGTGCAACACGGATCTCACGGTGTTGTCCACGCGACGGCCGGGCCGTCTCCGGGCCGTCCGAGGAGGGCCGGTGACGACCGGCCAACGACCAGCGACCACGGTCGTATCGCTGGTCGGAAGCCCGTCACGCGCCGGCGACCGAGCCCAGGTACGCCGCCGTCTTCTCGGGGTCGAAGAAGAAGTTCTCGAAGTCCGCCGGATTGTTGAACCCGTTCGCGAACCGGTCGGCGACCGGCTGCAGCTGGCCCGCCGCGCCGATCAGGTTGAGCACATGCTCCGGCGGGACGCCGAGCATCGCGTTCGTCCACTTGGTGACGTGCTGAGCCGTGTCCCAGTACCGGTCGAACGTGGCCTGCATCCATGCCTCGTCGAACGGCTCGTCCCCGTGCTCGACGATCGACTCGAGGTACGCGGCCGCGCACTTGGACGCCGAGTTGGAGCCCTGGCCGGTGATCGGGTCGTTGGCGACGACGACATCGGCGACGCCCAGCACGAGGCCGCCACCGGGGAGCGTGCCGATCGGGTTGCGGACGGTGGGGGCGTAGCGGCCTGCGAGTGTGCCGCCCGCGTCGGTCAGCTCGACCTTGGTCGCCCGCGCGTACTCCCACGGCGTGAACTTCTCCATGAGCTCAAGCGTCAGGGAGAGATGCTCGGCAGGGTCCTTGACGCCCTGGAAGGCGTCGAGCGGGCCACCCGGGACGCCTTCCCAGAAGAGGATGTCCGCACGGCCGGACGTGGTGATGGTCGGCATCACGAACAGCTCGCCGACGCCCGGCACCAGGTTGCAGCGGACCGCCTCGTAGTCGGGGTGTTCGGGGCGCGGGCCGAGCCCGTGGACGTAGGCGACGGCGAGCGCGCGCTGCGGCTCCGCGTACGGTGAGCGGGACGCGTCCCGGCCGAACATCGAGACGAGCTCGCCCTTGCCCGCGGAGACCATCACCAGGTCGTAGGTACGGGAGAAGTAGTCCAGGTCCGAGACGGCCGCACCATGGATGACGAGCTGTCCGCCGCGCTGCGCGAAGGTCTCCATCCAGCCGGCCATCTTCACGCGCTGGTCGACGGACTGCGCGTAGCCGTCGAGCCGGCCCACCCAGTCGATGGCGCGGGTGGAGTCGGGGGCGGCGACCGAGACGCCGAGGCCCTCTATCTTCGGGGCCTGGGACTCCCAGAAGTTGATGCCGAGATCACGCTCGTGCTGGAGGGCGGTGTGGAACATGCACTGCGTGGACATGACCCGTCCGGACCGGATCTCGTCCGCCGTGCGGTTGGACATCAGCGTGACCTCGTAACCCTGCGACTGCAGGCCGAGGGCGAGCTGGAGACCGGACTGACCGGCTCCGACTATGAGTATCTTCCGCATGGCTGGGTGCTCTTTCGTCGATCAGCTATTCGGGGGTGACTTCGAGGGCGTGGGCGACGAGCGCGAGCAGCGACTCGATCACCGTGATCCGGCTACGAGCGTCCATGATCACCACGGGTATGTGCGGCGGCACCGTCAGGGCCTCCCGTACGTCCTCGGTCTCGTACGCGATCGTTCCCTCGAAGTGGTTGACGGCGACGATGTACGGCAGCCCGCAGCTCTCGAAGTAGTCGAGCGCCGGGAAGCTGTCCTGCAGTCGCCGCGTGTCGGCGAGCACGATCGCACCGATCGCGCCGCGCACCAGGTCGTCCCACATGAACCAGAAGCGCTGCTGGCCGGGGGTCCCGAAGACGTACAGCACCAGGTCGTCGTCGAGGGTGATCCGGCCGAAGTCCATCGCCACCGTGGTGGTGAGCTTGTCGGGCGTGGCGGAGAGATCGTCGGTCTCCTCGCTGGCCCGGGTCATCAGTGCCTCGGTCTGCAGCGGGGTTATCTCGGAGACGGAGCCGACGAAGGTCGTCTTGCCGACACCGAAGCCGCCCGCGACGACGACCTTGGTCGCGGTCGGAGCGCGGGTGGTGTCCAACTGCCAGGCCTGCAGCGTCTCCTGCGGCTGCGAGTGCGGCTGTTCCTCGGACTGCCGGCCGGCTTCGGACTTCCCGTCCGCTTGGGGCTGCGGGCGGGAGAGCAGCGTGTCAGAGGCGGCGGAGTCCACTCAGCACCCTTTCGAGCAGCGCACGGTCGGGCTGGCCGGTGCCGTGCCCCGTTCCGTACACACGGATCTTTCCTTGGTCGGCCAGGTCGCTGAGCAGGACGCGGACGACACCGAGGGGCATCTTCAGCAGCGCCGAGATCTCGGCGACGGTCCGCATACGGCGGCACAGTTCGACGATGGCGCGCAGTTCGGGCATGACGCGCGAGAGGTTGCCGCCCGGCAGCTCCTTGCGTTCGGGAGCCGCTTCGAGCGCGGACACGAAGGTCTCGACGAGCAGCACATGACCGAAGCGGGTGCGGCCGCCGGTGAGTGAGTACGGGCGGACCCGGGCGGGGCGCTTGCCGCCACCGCGCACGGGGAGCCTGGGGAAGGGTTCGGCTGCGGACGTCACTGGGCGCTCTCCAACGATTTGCGCAGTTCACTGCGGAGTTCGGGGGTGAGAACGTGTCCGGCGCGGCCGACGAACAGAGCCATGTGATACGCCACGACGCTCATGTCGCAGTCGGGGGTGGCGTGCACGCCGAGCAGCGATCCGTCGCTGATCGACATGACGAGCACGCTGCTCTCCTCCATCGCGACCATGGTCTGTTTGACACCGCCGCCGTCCATCAGCCGGGCAGCGCCGAGGGTGAGGCTGGCGACACCGGAGACGATGGTGGCGAGGTCCGCGCTGGAGCCTCTGGGGCCCTGCGGGCGGCCGGCTACGACCGGGGCTGCGTTGTGTACGGGATCCGAGGAGAGCAGCAGCAGTCCGTCGGACGAGACGACGGCTACCGAACGCACTCCTGGCACCTCCTCCACCAGGTTGCCCAACAACCAGTGCAGGTTGCGGGCTTCGCTGCTCAGGCCGAATGTGCCGGTCGCAGTCAACTGCGTGCCTCCTCGACGTTGTCCCCCGATTCCGCTTCGGTTTCCTGCTGCTCTGACTCGGTGCTGTCGGCGAGTTCCGCCTCGACGTCGCGTCGGCCGTCCTTGGCGCCCTGGTGGAAGCCGCCGAGCCTGCGGCGCAGTGCCGCGGCGTCCACGCTCCCGGTGCGTTCGCCGGGGGCGGCGGCGGGCTGGACGGACTGGGGAGTGCGCTTGGGCAGGCCCTTGTCGGTGACGCGGTCCCAGATGGGCGGGTCCGCCGGTTCGGCGGCCTGGGGCTCGACCTCGGGCTCGGGCTCGGGCTCGGGCTCGGCCTCGAAAGCCGGCCGGGGCTGCTGGGGCAGCCGCATCGCGAACGTCTCCTGGTCGATCCCCGCGGTCTCCGGGTCGCCGTCGGCCATGTGCTCACGCGTGTCCTGCTCCGCATGCGAGGCGCGGATGGCCCGCTCGGCGGCCTCGATGAACGGGTCGTCCGAGCCACCGGAGGCCGGCTCCCGCTCCGGATCCGACTCCGGCACCCACTCGGGCTCGGGCTGCGACTCCCACTCCGTGAGTGGGTCCACCGCGGCGACCGGACCGGACCGGTCCGGGTCACCGGCCGGGTCAAGATCCACGGTATGTGCGACAAGGGCCGTGACGGGGTCGGGATCCGGGTCCGGGTCCGCGCTCTCCGTGCCCAGGGCCGGGCCCTGGTCCACGGCGGTACCCGACGCTTCGGCGATCGGGTCCGGCGCCGGTGTCGCGTCAGGGACCATGGGCTCCGGGATCTTTGACCCGTCCGGACGCCGACGGCCGCCGGGAAGTGCGTTGGAGTTGGCCTCGGCCACCGAACCGGGCAGGTTGAGTGCCGGCGCCGCTCCCGCCACCTTCGGCGACGGAGCCTCCGTTGCCGGCGGCCCGCTCGGCAGCAGTGACCGGCCCACGACCACGACCGCGGTGATGCCGCCCTGCGTGTGCTCACGCAGCTGGATCCGTACGCCGTGCCGCGCTGCCAGCAGCCCGGCCACCCGCAGTCCGAGGCCCTCGCCCTCGCGGCCCTGGGTCTCGTACGCCCTGGGGTTCTCGAGGCGCGCGTTGACCTCGGCGATTCGCTCGGCCGTCATGCCGATGCCCGCGTCCTGGACGGAGAGCATCACCTCGCCGCTCTCCAGCAGCCAGCCCGACAGCTCGACCTGGGCGTCCGGCGGCGAGAACGAGGTGGCGTTCTCGAGGAGTTCGGCGATCAGATGGCTCAGGTCGTCCGCGGCGAACCCGGCGACCTGGGAGTGCGGCGGCAGGGACTGGATCACCACGCGGTCGTAGCGCTCGATCTCGCTGACCGCGGCCCGCAGCACATCCACGAGCGGTACCGGCCCGACATGCCCCTGGCCGTGCTCGGCACCCGCCAGCACCAGCAGGTTCTCGCTGTGTCGGCGCATCACGGTCGCCATGTGGTCCAGCTTGAAGAGGGTGGCGAGGCGCTCCGCGTCCTGTTCGCGCGCCTCCAGATTCTCGATGATGCCGAGCTGCCGCTCGACGAGACCGAGGGTGCGCAACGAGAGGTTGACGAACGTGTGGTGGACGGTGTGGCGCAGCCGCTCCAGCTCTGCGGTCAGTTCGTCGGTGCGCTGCTGCAGTTCGGCGCGCGCGGCGCCCACGTCGGCGGCGAGCGCCTCCCGCGCGCCGGCCAGGTCGGCGCGGTCGCTGTCCAGCCGCTCGGCGCGCACCCCGAGGTCGCGGAGTTTGCCGTGCAGGGTGTTGAGGGAGCGTACGACCTGCGCGAACTCGTCGTTGCGGCCGGTGAAGCGGACCGGCTCGCCGGCCTCGGGCGCTTCGGCGATACGGGCCGCGCCGATCCGCACGACGGCGAGCGGGCGGGTGAGCGTACGGGCGACGGCCGAGGACACGCCGACGGCGACGATGAGCAGTCCGCCCAGCAGCGCGATGCGCAGTTCGAGTGCCGTGACGTCGTCGTCGCGCAGCTGCTCGAACCGCTCGACCCGGTCGGCGGCGAGGGCTGACTCGGCTCCGCGCATCTGCTCGATCCGGGCGGTGAGCGCGGCCTGCAGCTTGTCCTGGTCGGTCTTGCGTTCGCTGCTGGACAGCTGGGGCTGGTCGGTCAGGCGGGCCAGATAGCGCTCGGCGGTCTTGACCTCGGGCCCGGTGACGGTGGCGGCCAGCTTGTCGCGGGCGGCCTTGTCCGCGGCCTGGTCGAAGTCGGCGAGTGCTGCCTGTTCGCGTACGCGGGACTGCTGTGCGGCGGCGGTAAGGGCGTCGCGCGCACGGGCGTTGGCCCCCGAGTCGGCTCCCTCGGTCTCCACGGGCAGACCGGTGACCGGATCGATCGTCACGGTGCTCTGCGGCTGGGGCACGCCGAGCGCGGCCAGCAGCAGCCCGCGGCTGGCGGATGCCTGTTCCACGGCGAGGCCGAGGTCGGCGGGCGCGCGGGTGGCCCCGGCGGCGCGCGGCGGGGTCTTCTCAACGAGCTCGTCGGCGAGGGCGTGCAACGCGGCGATGACGGCGCTGTAGGCCCGGTGGGCCTCCATCGCGGTGCCCTTGCCGGTGAGCGCGGTACGGCGTACGGAGGGGACGCCTGCGAGGACGTGGCGCAGCTCGGCGTGGTCGTCCGGGACGGCGGTGCGGATCTCGTCGATCTGCCGGTCGACGCGGGCGCTGAGGGCGTCGGAGATCCGGCGGCGGTCCGCCTTGTCGCCCTGCTGGTCGTCACGGCCCGCCGCGATGTACGCGGTGACCTCGTCGCGTTCGTCCGCGAGGGAGTGGGCGAGGGTGACGGCCTGGCGGTCGAGGCCGGCGAGGGTGACCAGCCGCTGGGACTCGGTCAGCCGGTCCGAGGTGGCGAGAATGCCGGGGGTGCCTGCCGCCACGACGACAAGGCCGACGGCAGCGACGCCGGCGACGAGCCGGCTGCGTACGCGGACGGGCCGGCCGCCGGGGGTCACCGGGTCCGAGGCCGCACTCGAGGCCGGGACCGGGACCGGGCTCCGGTCTCCTGTCACGGCCTGGGTGGCCTGGGCCTGAACGTCGCCCGGGGTTTTCGTACGGCTGCTGCCCTTGCCCCGAGGCCACTTCTTCTGCACCGGTGCTCGCAATCTTGCTTGACTCGTCCACCCATGAAGCAGAGATGACGACCGGTCACACGCGAGAGCCCCACCCCTGGTACGGCTTCCGACCATTCCAGTGCTTTTGGGAGGGAGGCGCGCATCGGCCGCTCCGCCACCCGAACGAGTGAACAACACTCGGGAGTTGGCGAACAACTTCTCCGGAGGGCCCGCGGGGCCGTGCGACGGCCATGGGTTGGACCTTCCGCCCGGCCTTTGACAGGATGCGCGCCCGCAGCTTCCCGGGGCCGCCGCGGGCCGGTCGGTTCGACCGAAGAACCGGCCTGACCTGCTCATACGGCCGCAATTGCCCGACTGGGACGGGTCTGTCGACCCCTCGGGCAGACTGGCGTCATGCGTATCGAACTGGCCACTTCGCCCGGCTCACCACAGCACCCCAACGAGGACTGGGCGTCGGCGGCCCTGCCCGCATCGGGCCAGGGCGGAACGCTCGTGGCCCTGGACGGGGTGACACCCCTGGAGGGCCACGACGGGTGCGAGCACTCGGTTCCGTGGTTCACCGCCCGGCTCGGCGGCACCCTGGCCGAACTGTCCGGTTCGCGTCACGATCTGACACTTCAGGAAATTCTCGCCCTGGCAATCCGGCGCACCGCCGACTCCCACCGCGACACCTGTGACCTTTCTCACGTACGTACGCCGCAGGCGACGGTGGTCATGGCGCGCTGGGGTGGGCCGGGGGACGACGTGGAGCATCTGGTGCTCTCCGACTCGACGCTGTTGCTGGAGTCGCCCGACGGGACGGTGAGGGCGGTCCTGGACGACCGGCTGGACCGGCTGCCGCGGGAGGCACTGCGCACCCATGCGTCGGCCGATGCGCTGCGCAACAGCGAGGGCGGCTTCTTCACGGCGGCTGCCGACCCGGGGGTGGTGGTGCGCGCGGTGGCGGGCCGCACCCCGCGCACCGCCGTACGCGCGGTGGCCGCCCTGACCGACGGCGCCTCGCGCTGGGTGGACATGTTCGCGCAGGGCGACTGGGCGGCATGCCTGGGCGTGCTCCGCGAGGAGGGCGCCCAGGCGCTGATCGACCGGGTCAGGCAACTGGAGGCCGCGGCCGACCAGCGCACGCAGGTGATCCGCTGGAAGCTGCATGACGACGCGACGGCGGTGTTCGCGGAGCTCTGACCGCCGGTGCCGCGACCACGGACCAGGGACCACGGACGGGCGGAGCGCGTCAGGCGCCCGCCCGCGCGTTGAGCTGGTGCAGCAGCCTCGCCAGTTCCGCGACCTCGGCGCGGTCCCAGCCGGCGAGCTTGCTCATGTAGCGGTCACGACGCGCATCGCGCACATGGCGGAACCGGGTCACCCCCTCGTCCGTCAACCGTACGAGGGAAGCCCGGCCGTCCGCCGGGTCGGGTTCCCGGGTCACCAGACCGAGGTCCTCCAGTGCGCGGAGCTGACGGCTCATCGTCGCCTTGCCCACGCCGAAGTAGCCGGCGAGTTCGGTGGCACGCTGCTGTCCTGCCTCCTCCAGACGGGCCAGCAGGCCGTAGGCGGCGGGCTCCAGTTCGGGGTGCACCTCGCGTGCCATCTCACCGGACGACGCCCTCGCGCGGCGCAGAAAGACCGCCAGCTCCCTTTCCAGGGCGAGGAATTCGCGGTCCGCGCACACTCTGCCCGTCGGGTCCGCTTCACTCCCCGTACCGCTTCCGTGCACGTCAGCACCCCTCGCACGCTTTCCGGATCCTGAAAGTTTCCGTCGGCGGCCCGCGCAGCCGCAGCTGGACCAGTATTTCGCAGGCGTAGACCAACGGCAGCATCCGGCCCTCTTCCACCCCGCGTTCCACGTGCGCCGCTGATGGCATGTCCACACCAGATTGCCTCCCTGCCGGCCGGCTGGGCCTACCGGACGATGTGGCAGTACACCTCGTCCGGACCGATCGTCGGCGACCACGACGGGTTCAACGGCGCGTACGACCGCGTCGAGGCTCTCGCCAACGGCTGAGCCCTCCCCCGGAGCTTCTCCCCGAGCCTCCGGCCGGGGGACCCCCAGGAGTGTGCCCCCGATCCGCTCTTGCACCGCCGCTGTCCGCCCCGTCGCGCCCCGTCGTCACGACCAGTGCGTGGGGCGGGTCAGCCCGGCCGGAAGCCGGGTGACGCTATCGCCCCGGGCGGCGTTGAGCTGCGGCTGGGTGAGGAAGATGCAGCCGGTCAGATCAGCGCCGGACAGATCGGCGTCCCTGAGGTCGGCCCCGATGAGGTCGGCCAGCCGGAGATCGGCCCCCGACAGGTCGGCGGCGATGAGATACGCGCCCCGCAGACTGACCCCGCGCAGATCTGCCCCTCTGAGCCGGGCACCCATCAGGTCAGCGCCCCGGCGGTCCTTCTTCTTGCCGCCGGCCTCGGAGCGCACGAGCTCGCTGGTCCGCAGCAGCAGGACGTTGACGTCCTGGCGGTGCGCGGCGACATCGAGCTCCGTGAGGGCATCGGGGCCGAGCCGGGTGAGTTCCCCGATCGTCCGCCGCTGTCGGCGCAGGCCCGGGTGCAGCTCGCGCGCGGCACCCAGCGTCAGCGCCTCGTCGATGTACCAGAGCAGTTCGTGCAGCTGCCGTACGACGGGGAACACCGCGAACATCTGCTGGGCGGTGTCGGGGGCCTGCCGCCAGTCCTTGCCCCCGAAGATGACCTGGGAGACCTGCTGCCCGGCACCGAAGCAGTCGTACACGGTGCAGCCGGGGAAACCGCTCGAGCGCAGCCGGGTGTGGATACCGCAGCGGAAGTCGGTCCGCAGATTGCCGCAGGGCTGCCCGGCGTCCTTGGTCACCGCGAAGTCGGCGGAGGCGGAGAAGGGCAGCGCCACGCAGCACAGCCCGAAGCAGCTTGCGCAGTCGGCGCGCAGGCCGGGGTCTTCGCGTCCTTCGGGGGCGGGCGAGGTTTCCATCCGCCCATTGTGGAGGACCCGCGAAGCCCTCGCCCGGGGCGGGGGAACCGGGCAGCGGTCCCGGCGGCAGGACCGCCGACAGCGTCGCGTCGGGCTGCCGGACCATCAGGAACGGTCGCACCCAGGACCGCCGGCAGCGGTCGGGCCCGGCGGCAGGACCGCCGACAGCCCTCACGCCGGGCAGCGGAACCGGCGGCCGGACCGCCTACAGCAGTCGCGTCGGGCGGCGGACGAGGCCGGCGGCCGGCCCGGCGACAGGATGGCGGACGGCAGCCGGGCGGGGCGGGCGGACCAGCAGGAGCGGTCGACCTCAGTGGCAGGACCGCCAACAGCGGTCACGGCACCGCGGACTGCGGTCGGGCCCGGCGGTGGTCACCGCCGGGCCCGTGGCCGCACGGGTCAGGCCGCCGCGGCCGGCACCAGCTCCTTCGCCGGGGAGAGCGTGAGCTCCAGCACCTGCCGCACGTCCGTCACCGGGTGGACCTCCAGCGTGTCGAGGATCTCGGCCGGGACATCGTCCAGATCCGCCTCGTTCCGCTTCGGGATCACCACCGTGGTGATGCCCGCCCGGTGCGCGGCCAGCAGCTTCTGCTTCACCCCGCCGATCGGCAGCACCCGCCCGGTCAGCGACACCTCGCCGGTCATCGCCACATCCGTGCGCACCTGACGCCCCGACAGCAGTGAGGCGAGCGCCGTGGTCATCGTGATGCCCGCGCTCGGGCCGTCCTTGGGAACCGCGCCCGCCGGGAAGTGGATGTGCACGCCCCGGTCCTTGAGGTCGGCGACGGGCAGTTCCAGCTCCGCCCCGTGCGAGCGCAGGAAGCTCAGCGCGATCTGCGCGGACTCCTTCATGACGTCACCGAGCTGACCGGTCAGGGTCAGGCCGGCCGCGCCGGTCTCCGGGTCCGCCAGCGACGCCTCGACGAACAGGACGTCGCCGCCCGCGCCGGTGACCGCGAGGCCGGTGGCCACACCGGGCACCGCGGTGCGGCGCTCGGCCGGGTCCTGCGCGGACTCGGGCACATGGTGCGGCCGTCCGATGAGCGGGCGCAGCTGCTCGGCACCGATGCTCAGCGGCAGCTCCTGATCGCCCAGTTCGTGCTGCGCCGCCACCTTGCGCAGCAGCCGGGCCACCGAGCGCTCCAGGTTCCGTACGCCCGCCTCGCGGGTGTACTCCCCCGCCAGCTTGCGCAGCGCGGACTCCTCGATGGTCACCTCGCCGGGCTCCAGGCCCGCCCGCTCCAGCTGGCGCGGCAGCAGATGGTCCCGGGCGATGACGATCTTCTCGTCCTCGGTGTAGCCGTCGAGCCGGACCAGCTCCATCCGGTCGAGCAGGGCCTCCGGGATGGCCTCCAGCACATTGGCGGTGGCCAGGAAGACGACGTCGCTCAGGTCGAGTTCGACCTCGAGGTAGTGGTCGCGGAAGGTGTGGTTCTGTGCCGGGTCGAGGACTTCGAGCAGGGCCGCGGCCGGATCGCCCCGGAAGTCGGACCCGACCTTGTCGATCTCGTCCAGCAGGACGACCGGGTTCATCGAACCGGCCTCCTTGATGGCCCGGACGACCCGGCCGGGCAGGGCGCCCACGTACGTACGCCGGTGGCCGCGGATCTCGGCCTCGTCGCGTACGCCGCCGAGCGCGACCCGCACGAACTTCCGGCCCATCGCATGCGCGACGGACTCGCCGAGCGAGGTCTTGCCGACGCCGGGCGGGCCGACGAGCGCGAGCACCGCGCCTCCGCGCCGTCCGCCTACGACCCCGAGCCCGCGGTCGGCACGCCGCTTGCGCACCGCGAGGTACTCGGTGATCCGCTCCTTCACGTCCTGCAGGCCCGCGTGCTCGGCGTCCAGAATCGCCTTGGCGCCCTGGATGTCGTACGCGTCCTCGGTGCGCTCGTTCCAGGGCAGCTCCAGGACGGTGTCGAGCCAGGTGCGGATCCAGGAGCCCTCAGGGCTCTGGTCGCTTGAACGCTCCAGCTTCTCGACCTCCTTGAGGGCGGCCTCACGCACCTTCTCGGGCAGGTCGGCTGCCTCGACGCGGTCGCGGTAGTCGTCGGACTCGTCCGCGGCGTCGGCGGCCTGGCCGTTGAGCTCGCGCAGCTCCTTGCGGACGGCCTCCAGCTGACGGCGCAGCAGGAACTCGCGCTGCTGCTTGTCGACGCCTTCCTGGACGTCCTTGGCGATGGACTCGGCGACCTCCTGCTCGGCGAGGTGCTCGCGCAACTGCTCGGTGGCGAGCTTGAGGCGGGCCACCGGGTCGGCGGTCTCCAGGAGCTCGATCTTCTGAGCGGTGGTCAGGAACGGCGAGTAGCCGGCGTTGTCGGCGAGCTGCGAGATGCCGTCGATCTGCTGGACCCGGTCGACGACCTGCCAGGCGCCGCGCTTCTTCAGCCAGTCGGTGGCGAGGGCCTTGTACTCCTTGACCAGGTCGACGACGGCGCCGGGCACCGGATCGGGTTCGACCTCCTCCACGGTCGTGCCCTCGATCCACAGGGCGGCGCCGGGCCCGGTCGTACCGGCACCGACCCTGACCCGTCCGCGACCGCGGATGAGTGCGCCGGGGTCGCCGTCGGAGAGCCTGCCGACCTGCTCGACGGTGCCCAGCACACCGGTGGCGGCGTAGGTGCCGTCGATCCGGGGGACGAGCAGCACCTTCGGCTTGTCGCCCGAAGTGCGTGCTGCGGCCTGGGCGGCCTCCACCGCGGCCCGTACATCGGTGTCGGACAGGTCGAGAGGCACCACCATTCCGGGCAGCACGACCTCGTCGTCGAGCGGCAGCACAGGCAGGGTGAGCGGTGAGGACGTCGTCGAAGCCATGATCTCCCCTTACACAATCGAACGCAGTCAAGTTGAGTTGTACGCACTCAATGCACGTGAGCCCCGGGATGTTCCCCGCGTGCTGTTCGCTGTGAGCGATCGGCCTGTGACCAGGGCGTGAAGGGCCCGGAGTGGCCCGCGAACGACGCGATCCGAGTGAGCGAGATCGGCGTGCCGGGCCGCCGGGCGCAAGACTGCCCGGCGGGAGGCGCCGCGCCCCTCCGGCGCCCGCGCCGTCGCAGTGCGGTCGCATCCGGCACCCGTATCGAGTGCGACCGTCCCGTCACCCGATCGTCGGGCGGCCGCGCGGGGCCCGGCGGTTCCGCACGGCGGGTCGGCGTGAGACGGCTCACAGATCAGCGGCCGCACGGCGGACCACCACGCATCAGTAATAGCCTTTACTTCATAGAGCCTATTACCTGGAGTGACGGATGCCTTTCGAGTCCACCGCCCTGACCATCCGCGCCTGGGTCGACGGCTGGGTCGTCTCTCGGGGTGCGGCGGACCCCGTGGTCAGGCCCTGGGGGTTCACCGTCGACGTCGGGCAGGTCACGCACGCCACCCGCCACGTCCTGACCGCCGACGACGAAGCCACTGTGCGCAAGGTCGCCGCCGAGGTCGCCGCTCCGTCGGTCTGGCTGAAGGTGTTCGCCGATCCCGGGGCCGTCCGGTCCTGGGTCGGCCCCACGTGGGCGGTCGACGAGCCCGGCTGGCTGATGTCGGCGCGGCTGCGCCGCACGCCCACCGCCGTGCCCGACGGCTACACCCTGACCACCTGGACCCGTGGCGGCGTCACGCGGGCGCTGGTCGTGGCCGCCGACGGTTCGTTCGCGGCCCGCGGCCAGATCGCCCCCACCGGCCCCACCGCCGTCGTCGACCAGGTGGAGACGTCGGCCGCGCACCGCCGCAAGGGGCTCGGCTCCCTGGTGATGCGTACGCTCCACAACACCGCGGTCGACCAGGGCGCCACCATCGGGGTGCTCGGCGGGACGCCGGACGGCCGGGCGCTGTACGAGTCCCTGGGCTGGCAGGTGCAGGCCCCGCTGGTCAGCCTGTTCCACGTGCCGCACGGGGTGTGATGCAGCGGCGAAATCCGCCTGCTCCGGCTGGGGTTGGCGCGCCATACTGCGGCGATGACGCCCCTGCCCAGATCCACGGGGACACCGATCTGGCGGCGACGCTGAGACCCTGGTGGTCGACCCGTCGTTCCGGGACACCGATACGGGGCGGCTGCTGGCCGGAACGGCCCGGCGGTGCGGCATCGCGCTCGAGTGGCACGCCGGGTTCACGCCGGCGCCGGACGAGGTGGACGCGGAGTTCAGGGGCCCGGTGATGGGGCCGCTCGCCGCGCACGTCTGCGCCACCCACGGGCGCACGGGCCTGCTCGACGCGGAGGTGATCGGGCGCGCGGCGGCCTCGGTGGTACGGGAGCCGCAGGCGTGGACGCGGTGGGGGGCCGGGACGAGGTGCCGCAGTACGTCAAGCAGCCGTGGCACGTGTTGGTGCGGTTCGGGCGCCGATCCTGAGGTATCGCTCCGGCCGCATGCCCTGCCGCGGCGGTCCGGGCACCGGATCCGCGGCGTCCTAAGGGGCTCGCGCCGCTGCCCGGCGCCGTACCGCAGGCCCGCACGCGATGCCGACGAGCAGCGCCAGCGGATGGCCCCACGCGGTCAGTGGGTCCTCGAAGGCCAGCAGGTCATGGAGCAGCACCAGGGACACGGCCCCGAGCAGCACCGTGCGCGGCGGTGGGGACAGCAGGACGGCCAGCGCTCCGGTGCAGGCCATCAGCCCGAAACTGATCCCGTAGTCGAGGCGGTGCAGCGAACTGTCGGGCAGCCGTCCGGCCGCGACCGAGAGCCCGACGGGTATCTCGGTCGCGAGTGTGGCGGTGACATGGCCGAACAGGAAGACTCCGGCGGTGCGCTGGCCGCCGACGCGGCGCTCGAGCGCGGTCAGCACGAAGACGAACATCACGGTGTACGGGGACGCCGGACCGCCCGCCACCCACAGCGCGCTGGCGACGAGAACGAGCAGCCGATTGTGGGCCAGATGGGCGACGTCCGTGCTGGAGTCGCGCAGCAGGGCGGCGACCGTGCCGGGATCGGCGTACGCGGTGAAGAGGGACGTGGCGATCAGAACGAGGGCGTAGCCGAAGGTGAACGGGGTGCCGGTGGGCGTCGGCAGCAGCCGGGCGAGCCGTCGCCACGGCGAGGTACCGCGCGCGGCGGGGGCACCGAGATTGCACACCGGGTACGCCCCTTTCGCCGAGCCCCTGTTCACACCCTGGACCCCACCCAATCCGATCACCCTCTCGCGCGTCCATGCTGTACGCCACATGGGGACGTGAACCGGTGCGCCGGTCGCGAGCGATAGAGAGCACGTGAGACTGATGCGCCCCTCGGGGGGAGAGCGGGACGACGACGCGGCACTGCTGCGGGCGGTCGCGCGCGGGGACACGGAAGCGCTCGGCCTGCTGTACGACCGGCATGCCGGCTGGCTGCACACCCGGCTGACGCGGCGTTGCACGGATCCGGAGACCGTACGGGAAGTGCTGCAGGACACCTTTGTGACCGTGTGGCGCTCGGCCGCCGCGCACCGCGGCGGCGAGGCAGGCGGCTGGCTGTGGGTGATCGCCGCGCGCCGCCTGGTCGACGCGCAGCGGGCCCTGGCAAGGCAGGACCGCACGGTCCATCAGCCGGCCGAGCCGGTGCCGTCCGCGGAGGAGCGGGTGCTGGCCGGCCTGGAGTACGGGGATGTGGGCACGGCCCTCGACCGGATCTCGCCGGAGCTGCGGGATGTCCTGCGGGCGACGGTAGTCGACGGCCTGACGACCCGCGAGACGGCGCGGCTGCTCGGCATTCCGGAGGGAACGGTCAAGACCCGCGCCCTGCGGGCCCGCCGGGAGCTGCGCGCCGTGCTCGGGCAACTGGCGGCCGGTACCGATGCGTTGGGAGGCACGGCGTGAACGACTGGCATGTGAGCGAACGGCTGGCGGCGCAGTACGCCAACGGCTCGGCGTCCGAACCGGACGCCTGGTCCCTGGAGAAGCACGTCGAATGCTGCACCGCCTGCGCGACCCGTGTCTCGGCGGCGGCGAGCGCGGGGCCGGCGGCACCGTTGCTGGCGGAGGTGCGGGCATCGGTCCTCGCGACGGCGGCGGTGTCGGAGCCGTCACGGAGGTCCGTACGGATCCGGCTGTGGGGGTGGCGCCCGTCGTCCGCGGCAGGTGATTCCCGCTCGGGGAGGCGCGCGTCCGTCCCGGCGGAGAGCGCCGGCCCGCGGGAGCACCTGCCCGGCTCGCCGGGACTGGGCGCGGCGCGCGCCGAGGAGCCCGCCCGCGCGGTCGGCGATGTCCGCGGGCAGGCCGCCCCGGACGGTGTCACCCCGCGGCCGGGTGCACCCGCAGGACTCGCGGCCCGTGCCACGGTTACCCGGCGGCCGGGTGCACCGCTTGCCGGACCCGCGGCGGGGGCCATCGGTCTGCACGGCCCCGAAGGCGCGGGACGCGGCCGGCCGCTCGGGTGGGTCGCGCGGGCTGTCTGGGCCGCGGGGCCCGCGTTGCACCGGGCCTGGCTCGTCGCGCTCGGGCTCGTCGTCGCCGCGGCGTTCGGCCTTGCGTACGTGGCGGGGCTCGGGGACGTACAGCCGGCCCTGCTGCTGATCGCGCCCGTGGTACCACTCGCCGGCGTCGGGCTCTCGTACGGACGGCACGCCGATCCGCTGTACGAGGTCGCCGCGTCCACTCCGGCCGGCGGGCTCCGGCTGCTGCTGACGCGGGCCGCCGCCGTGCTCGCGGTCAGCATCCCGTTGCTCACGGCGGCCGGCGCCCTGCTGCCTGCGGCGGCCGACGGGCCGGGGGCCGCGGCCTGGCTGCTGCCCGGGCTGGCACTGACCCTCGCGGCCTTGGCGCTCGGTTCCTATGTCGGCTGCGAGGTCGCCGCCGGCGCACTGGCCCTTGGCTGGATGGTTCTCGTCGTCGCGCCCGTACTGGCCTCGCTGCCGCTGGACATCGCCGCACGGCTCGCCGCCTATGTGGACGGACCTGCCGTGCAGGGGGCCTGGGCCGCCGGGGCCGTGCTGTGCGCGGGGCTGCTCGCGCTGCGCCGTTCCTCGTTCGACCACCTGGAGAAGATGTGAGCACCACAGGGAACACCCTGAACGGCCTGAACACCGTGCAGGTCACCGGGCTGACGGTCCGGCACCGCAAAGCCCTCGCCCTGGACGACGTCGACGTCTCCTTCGGGACCGGGGTCCACGGGCTGCTCGGCCCGAACGGCGCGGGCAAGACCTCACTGATCCGGGTCCTGGCGACGGTCGCCGCGCCCACCGGCGGCCGGGTCGAGCTGCTCGGCCGAGATGTGTCGCAGCACCGGGAGCGCACGGAGATCCGGCGCAGGCTGGGATATCTGCCGCAGGAGTTCGGCTACTACCCCGGATTCACGGTGCGTGAGTTCGTCGCGTACGTGGCCTGGCTGAAGGAGATGCCGGCGAGCACCGTCCCGGACGCGGTGGAACGCGCGGTCGAGCGGGTCGGGCTCGGCGACCGTATCGACGCCAAGGTCAAGACGCTGTCGGGCGGCATGGTCCGCCGTGTCGGCATCGCGCAGGCGATCGTGAACGAGCCGGAGCTGCTGCTGCTCGACGAACCGACCGCCGGTCTCGATCCGGAGCAGCGTGTCGAGTTCAGAGCACTGCTCCGGGAACTGGGCAGCGCTTCCACCGTGATCGTCTCCACCCACCTCGTCGAGGACGTGGCCGCCGCGTGCTCGGAGGTGACCCTGATCGAGTCGGGCCGCCTGGCCTACCGGGGCGCGACGGCCGAACTGACCGCTCTCGGCAAGGACTCCGCGGGCGACAGCGGCGCCAACCTGATCGAACGCGGCTACACGGCTGCCCTGCGAGCCCACCGTGCCGCGCACGCCGGGCACTTCGCTCCGGCCGGATCGGGGGCGCCGCGTTGAGCACCCTCGAGACCGGGACCGAGACCGGGATCGAGACCAGGATCCGCACCGCGTCGGCCCCCGGAGGCCGCACCCGCACCGCACCGCACCCCCTGCGCAGCGAACTCCGGCGCGGCTTCGCACCATGGGCGGGCCTCGCGTTCTCCGCGACCGTGGGGATCGCGATGGCCATGAAGGCACCGCAGTGGCAGGGCAGCTGGGGTGCAACCCAGGCCGACCTGCATATCGCGAGCACGTTGCTCGGCGGCCCGCTCGCGGCCGCGGCGGGCTGCTGGCACGGGGGCAGGGAGCGCCGCCGCCGCACCGACGAGCTGCGCGCGTCGGCCGCCCGCGGCACGCTTGCCCAGTTCCTCATGGCATCGCTGCCCGTGGCGGCGTGGATCGCCGCCGCATACGCGGTCGTGGCCGCCGGAGTGTTCGCCGCGACCTGGCCGTACGCGTCGGCGAGCCGTCCGCTGCTCTCCCCCGCGCTCGCGGACGCGGCGTTCCTCGTGGCCATGACGCTGCTGGGGCACGTCGTGGGGCGACTGGTGGCCTGGCGACCGGCGGCACCGGCGCTCGCCGTGTGCGGATACCTGGCGCTCGGCGTGCCGACGTACGGGACAGCCGGGATCCGCCACCTCAGTCCGGCGTCCGCCTCCGACACCGGCGACCTGCTCCCCGTGTGGTGGCAGCCGCTCGCCGCGACCGTGTGGGTGGCCGGTCTGGCGGCCGCAGCGGTCCTCGCCTGCGCGGCCTCCCGCAAGTACACAGCGCTGCTTCCCCTCACCGCCGCGGCCGTGGCGGCCGTGCTGATCACCCAGACCGGCGACCGCATGTGGCGCGACGACCCCTTGGCGCACCAGCAGGTGTGCGACACCTCTGTACGACCCCATATCTGTGTGAGTGCCCTCTATCCAGGGCTGCTGCCGGAGGTCAAAGCTGCGCTGTCCGGCCTCACCCAGCGTCTCGAAGGCGTCGAGAACCTGCCGGTCCGGTTCGAGGACCTGGCCGGGGAACCGAAGCCGGACGAGGCCCAACTGCCCATGCTGACCCCGATGGGCTGGACCCTGGTCCGCGGCGAGCTGACGGATCCGGAGCGCTACGCGGGGGAGGCCGCCGCCGCCCTGGCCGCGGGGGACCCGTGCGAGGCGCGTCTGGGGGACGAGCGCGCGAGCCGGGTCGACAGCACGGTGGCCGACTGGCTCGGTCCCAGCCGCGTTCGGGACACGATCGAGCGCGACAGTCTCCGTTGGGCCCAGCAGAACGGCGACAAGAAGGTTGTGGCCGGTATCGAGGCCGACGGGGCCGCCCGCGCCCGGCTGGCGTCCATGGGCGACGACGAGCGCCGCGCATGGCTCTCCCGCTACTTCGCGACCGCCGACAGCTGTGACCCGAAGCAGGTGCCCGCCCTGTGACCTCGTACCCCGCACTCCGACGGTCGCTCCGCGGCCCCCTGCTCTTCGCCCGCTCACGCGCCATCCCGCTCGCCGTGGCCTCGCTGGCCGCGATCGCGGTGCTCGCGGTGTGGGGCGCGCACGGCCTGGACGCCTATCTCGAGCCTTCGCGCCGGGTGCCGGTCGTGGCCCTCGCCCCGCTGCTGTCCGCCGCCGTGATCGGCACCGGCCTGCACCCGTACATGGACGAGCTCGACCGTACGGCCGTGCGCCCCTGGTGGCCCCGGCGGCTGACCCAGCTGCTCGGCCTCACGGCGCTCGCCGCGACGGTCCTGGCGGTCGCGGTGCTCGGGCATACGGCCGAGTTCGGCGCCCCGGCCATGGCGCGCAACGCGCTCGGCGCCATGGGCATCACGGCCGCCGCGGCCGTGATGATCGGCGCGCGGCTGAGCTGGCTGCCGGCCTTCGCGTACGTCAGCGCGATCTACCTGGGCGCGGGCCGGGTACACGGCCACGGCGCGCAGATCTGGGCCTGGCCGATGCAGCCCGGCCCTCAGGCGGGGGCCTGGGCGGCAGCGGTGGCGCTGTTCGTCGCGGGCGCGTCCGTGTACGCCTGGCGGGGGCCGCGGCGCGAAAGCTGACCGGCGCCCGCGAGCCACGGTCCCGGCCGACGCGAGGGGCGGCCGGGCCTGCGGCCCGCAGGCACCGCCCCGGGCCGTTGGGAAATGGTTTGTCCCCCACGCCCCCACCCCGACAAGATGGCCTTGATCCGTGTCGTCACCGCCAGCCGCCCGGAGGCCATCGCCATGCCGTTCCCCGCCGTTGACACCGTGGTCACTCTCGACCGGCGGGAGGGGCCCTACGGCGAGGTCGTCCTGCGGCGGCGCGACAGCCCCGAGGCCGAGCACAGGGGCGGGGACGCGGAAAGCCCCGTCTACGAGATCATCGCCAACGGATGCTTCCTGATGGACACGTCCGACGGCCGCTCGGAGCGGCTGCTGGTCGACGCGGCCTACGACGCGCTCCCCCCGAGCCGTCCCGCCCCAGGCGTCCTCATCGGCGGGCTCGGGGCCGGTTTCTCCCTGGTCCGTGCCGCCGCCAACCCGGGCTGGGGCCGGATCACGGTCGTCGAACGGGAGCAGGCGATCATCGACTGGCACCGCACCGGCCCGCTCGCCGCGATCTCCGGCGAAGCGCTCGCCGACCCCCGCAGCGTGATCCTTCACACGGATCTCGTGACCCATCTGCACACGACCACGGACCGCTGGCACGCTCTCTGTCTGGACATCGACAACGGCCCGGACTGGACCGTCACCGACGACAACGAGAACCTCTACTCACCGGCCGGACTCGCCGCCTGTCAGCGGGTGTTGGAGCCCGGCGGAATCCTCGCCGTATGGTCCGCGCAGCCCTCCCCCGCATTCGAGGATGCGTTGCGGAATGCCGGATTCAGCGGGGTAAGAACCGAAGAGATCCAGGTTGCCCGAGGAGTACCGGACGTGGTTCACCTCGCGGTTCGCCCTGCGTAGCCGGGACGCCGTCGGTGCCCTTACGCTGCTGGACGACACACGGGGATCACCACGGGATCTACCTCGATCCGGATCCCCATGCAGCTCGCGAGAACGCGGAACAGGGCGGGGCGATGGAGCAGACACACACCACGCACAACGGAGTCGCGGCCACCCCCGGAGCCCAGCGCCGGGTGCTGGTCGTCGAGGACGACGCCACGATCGTCGACGCCATCGCCGCACGTCTGCGGGCCGAGGGCTTCCTGGTCCAGACGGCCCTCGACGGCCCTGCCGCCGTCGACGCCGCGGAGGCATGGCAGCCCGATCTGATGGTCCTCGACGTCATGCTGCCCGGATTCGACGGGCTCGAGGTCTGCCGCCGCGTCCAGGCACAGCGGCCCGTCCCGGTGCTCATGCTCACCGCCCGTGACGACGAGACGGACATGCTGGTCGGTCTCGGTGTCGGCGCCGACGACTACATGACCAAGCCGTTCTCGATGCGCGAGCTGGCTGCCCGGGTGCATGTACTGCTGCGCCGGGTGGAGCGTGCCGCGCTGGCCGCCGTGACGCCGCGCAGCGGGATCCTGCGGCTCGGCGAGCTGGAGATCGACCACGCCCAGCGTCGCGTGCGGGTACGCACCGAGGATGTGCATCTGACGCCCACCGAGTTCGATCTGCTGGTGTGCCTGGCCAACACTCCGCGCGCGGTGCTCTCCCGGGAGCAGCTGCTCGCCGAGGTGTGGGACTGGGCGGACGCCTCCGGCACCCGCACGGTCGACAGCCACATCAAGGCGCTGCGCCGCAAGATCGGTGCCGAGCGGATCCGTACCGTGCACGGTGTCGGCTACGCGCTGGAGACACCCGCGCCATGAAGCGGCGGCCTCGGGGCAGGTCACGTCCGCGGCCGCGTTCGGCCCCTCTCGTCATCTCGATCAAGACCAGGCTCGGCACGCTCGTCGTCGTCTCGGTCTTCATCACCACCGGCCTGCTGCTGGTGGCGCTGCGCACCGAGACCGAGCTGCGCTTCATCACCGTCTTCTCGGTGATAGCCACTCTGCTGATCACCCAGTTCTTCGCGCACGGCCTGACCGCGCCGCTGGACGAGATGAACACGGTCGCCAAAGGCATATCGCACGGCGACTACACCCGCCGGGTGAGCGGCGCCGACCGCCGCGACGAGCTCGGCGACCTCGCCTCCACGATCAACCGCATGGCCGACGATCTGGAGGCCGTGGACCAGAACCGCAAGGAGCTGGTCGCCAATGTCTCGCACGAGCTGCGCACCCCGATCGCCGCGCTGCGCGCCGTGCTGGAGAACGTCGTCGACGGGGTCTCAGCCGCTGATCCGGAGACGATGCGCACCGCGCTCAAGCAGACCGAGCGCCTGGGCCGGCTGGTCGAGACCCTCCTGGACCTGTCACGTCTCGACAACGGGGTGCTGCCGCTGCGGGCCCGACGCTTCGAGGTGTGGCCGTATCTGTCGGGCGTGCTGAAGGAGGCCAATCTGGCCTCGTCCCAGCGTGGCCTGGCCTCGGGGTCCGGCCGTCACACCCGTACGGATGTGCACCTGCACCTGGATGTGTCACCGCCCGAGCTGACCGCGCACGCGGACGCGGAGCGGCTGCACCAGGTAGTGGCAAATCTCATCGACAACGCGGTGAAGCACTCGCCACCGCACGGCCGGGTGACGGTGCGGGCCCGGCGCGGGCCGCTCCCGGAGTCGCTGGACCTGGAAGTGGTCGACGAGGGCCCCGGTATCCCGGAGCAGGAGCGCCACCGGGTCTTCGAGCGCTTCAACCGGGGCCAGGTGGCCTCGCCGCACGGTCCCGGCAGCGACGGCGGTACGGGACTGGGCCTGGCGATCGCGCGCTGGGCGGTGGATCTGCACGGCGGACGCATCGGCGTGGCCGAATCCGCACGTGGCTGCCGGATTCAGGTCACTCTTCCGGGGATCCCGTCGGCGCGGGGTTGACGTAGGGTTCGAACCGGAAGAACTCGTTCTGCGCGCAATTGGTCAGGACACGACAGCGCGTGGACAAGGTTGCAGGCCAGAGGCCTGTAGCCGTACTCCGCTGTACCCTCACAGGCGCGGAACCAGGCTTGTTTCCCGCCATTCACATCCCCGAAACCCGCCTTCCGGTGTGACTTGCGCGACGATGAGCCGCCCCGCCTGCACCTCCCGGCCAGGGAGGCGTAGCCTTTATTTCCGCTGTCCATCACCTTGTGAAGCGGAAGAGGGCGGTTGCCGCCGTGTCGTCTCAGTCCCCCAGTAATTCGAGCACCTCCACCGACCAAGGCGGGCAGGGTCACAACCCTGCCGCCGCGTTCGGGCCCAATGAGTGGCTCGTCGACGAGATCTACCAGCAGTACCTCCAGGACCCGAATTCGGTCGACCGTGCCTGGTGGGACTTCTTCGCCGACTACAAGCCGGGTACCTCCGGCACGGCGGACAAGCCCGCGACCGGTACCGCAGCCGCGGGGGCTGCGGTGACCTCTGCCCCGGCCACCGACGCTCAGGCGCAGCCCGCGGCACCGGCGCAGCCGGCGCCTCCTGCCGCCGCACCCTCGCAGGCCGCCGCACCGGCCCAGGCCCCCGCGAAGCCCGCGGCGGCGGCCCCGGCCCCGGCGAAGTCGGCTCCGGCCCCGAAGCCCGCCCCTCAGCCGGCCACGGTCACCGAGGCTCCCGCCGGCCCCGAGTTCGTGACGCTGCGCGGCCCCGCCGCCGCGGTCGCGAAGAACATGAACGCCTCGCTGGAGCTGCCCACGGCCACGTCCGTGCGCGCCGTCCCGGTGAAGCTGCTCTTCGACAACCGCATCGTCATCAACAACCACCTCAAGCGCGCCCGGGGCGGGAAGATCTCCTTCACCCACCTCATCGGGTACGCGATGGTGCAGGCCATCAAGGCCATGCCGTCGATGAACTACTCCTTCGCGGAGAAGGACGGCAAGCCGACCCTGGTCAAGCCCGACCACATCAACTTCGGTCTGGCCATCGACCTGGTGAAGCCCAGCGGCGAGCGCCAGCTGGTCGTCGCGGGCATCAAGAAGGCCGAGACGCTGAACTTCTTCGAGTTCTGGCAGGCCTACGAGGACATCGTCCGCCGCGCCCGCAACAACAAGCTGACGATGGACGACTTCACCGGCGTCACCGTCTCGCTGACCAACCCCGGCGGCCTCGGCACCGTCCACTCCGTGCCGCGGCTGATGCCCGGACAGTCGGTCATCATGGGCGTCGGCTCGATGGACTACCCCGCCGAGTTCCAGGGCACCTCCCAGGACACCCTGAACAAGCTGGGCATCTCCAAGGTCATGACGCTGACCTCGACGTACGACCACCGGGTCATCCAGGGTGCCGCGTCGGGCGAGTTCCTGCGGATCGTCGCCAACTACCTCCTCGGCGAGGAGAACTTCTACGACGAGATCTTCGAGTCGCTGCGCATCCCCTACGAGCCCGTCCGCTGGCTCAAGGACATCGACGCCTCGCACGACGACGACGTCACCAAGGCCGCGCGCGTCTTCGAGCTGATCCACTCCTACCGGGTCCGCGGCCATGTCATGGCCGACACCGACCCGCTGGAGTACCGCCAGCGCAAGCACCCCGACCTCGACATCACCGAGCACGGGCTCACCCTGTGGGACCTCGAGCGCGAGTTCGCGGTCGGCGGTTTCGCCGGCAAGTCGATGATGAAGCTGCGCGACATCCTGGGCGTGCTGCGTGAGTCGTACTGCCGCACCACCGGCATCGAGTTCATGCACATCCAGGACCCGAAGCAGCGCAAGTGGCTGCAGGACCGGGTCGAACGCGCCCACACCAAGCCGGAGCGCGAGGAGCAGCTGCGCATCCTGCGCCGGCTGAACGCGGCGGAAGCCTTCGAGACCTTCCTGCAGACCAAGTACGTCGGTCAGAAGCGCTTCTCGCTGGAGGGCGGCGAGTCCGTCATCCCGCTGCTCGACGCGGTCATCGACTCGGCCGCCGAGTCGCGCCTGGACGAGGTCGTCATCGGTATGGCCCACCGCGGCCGTCTGAACGTCCTCGCGAACATCGTGGGCAAGTCGTACGCGCAGATCTTCCGCGAGTTCGAGGGCAACCTCGACCCGAAGTCGATGCACGGCTCCGGCGACGTGAAGTACCACCTGGGCGCCGAAGGCACCTTCACGGGCCTCGACGGCGAGCAGATCAAGGTCTCGCTGGTCGCCAACCCCTCCCACCTGGAGGCCGTCGACCCCGTCCTCGAGGGTGTCGCCCGCGCCAAGCAGGACGTCATCAACAAGGGCGGCACGGACTTCACCGTCCTGCCGGTCGCCCTGCACGGTGACGCGGCCTTCGCCGGCCAGGGTGTGGTCGCCGAGACGCTGAACATGTCGCAGCTGCGCGGATACCGCACCGGCGGCACGGTCCACATCGTCATCAACAACCAGGTCGGCTTCACCGCCGCCCCGGAGTCGTCGCGTTCGTCGATGTACGCGACCGACGTGGCCCGCATGATCGAGGCGCCGATCTTCCATGTGAACGGTGACGACCCGGAGGCCGTGGTCCGCGTCGCGCGGCTCGCCTTCGAGTTCCGCCAGGCGTTCAACAAGGACGTCGTGATCGACCTCATCTGCTACCGCCGCCGCGGTCACAACGAGGGCGACAACCCGCAGTTCACCAACCCGCAGATGTACAACCTGATCGACAAGAAGCGTTCGGTGCGCAAGCTGTACACCGAGTCGCTGATCGGTCGCGGCGACATCACGCTGGAAGAGGCGGAGCAGGCGCTCCAGGACTTCCAGGGCCAGCTGGAGAAGGTCTTCGCGGAGGTCCGCGAGGCCACCAGCCTCCCGGCCCCGACCCATGTCCCGGACGCCCAGCCCGAGTTCCCGGTGAGCGTCACCACCGCGGTCTCCCAGGAGGTCGTCAAGCGGATCGCCGAGTCCCAGGTCAACATCCCCGACCACGTCACCGTCCACCCGCGTCTGCTGCCGCAGCTGCAGCGCCGCGCGGCCTCGGTCGAGGACGGCACGATCGACTGGGGCATGGGCGAGACCCTGGCCATCGGCTCGCTGCTGATGGAAGGCACCCCCGTCCGGCTGTCCGGCCAGGACACCCGCCGCGGTACGTTCGGCCAGCGCCACGCGGTGCTGGTGGACCAGGAGACCGGCGAGGACTACACCCCGCTGCTCTACCTGACCGAGGACCAGGCCCGCTTCAACGTCTACGACTCGCTGCTGAGCGAGTACGCGGCGATGGGCTTCGAGTACGGCTACTCCCTGGCCCGCGCGGACGCGCTGGTCATGTGGGAGGCCCAGTTCGGTGACTTCGTCAACGGCGCGCAGACCGTCGTCGACGAGTTCATCTCCTCGGCCGAGCAGAAGTGGGGCCAGCACTCCGGCGTCACGCTGCTGCTGCCGCACGGCTACGAGGGCCAGGGCCCGGACCATTCGTCCGCCCGCCCCGAGCGGTTCCTCCAGATGTGCGCGCAGGACAACATGACGGTCGCCATGCCGACCCTGCCGTCGAACTACTTCCACCTGCTGCGCTGGCAGGTGCACAACCCGCACCACAAGCCGCTCATCGTCTTCACCCCGAAGTCGATGCTGCGTCTGAAGGCCGCGGCGTCGAAGGCGGAGGAGTTCACCACCGGTGGCTTCCGCCCGGTCATCGGCGACACGGCGGTCGATTCGGGCGTGGTCGACCCGGCCGCGATCCGCAAGGTCGTCTTCGTTTCCGGCAAGTTCTACTACGACCTGGACGCGGAGCGTAAGAAGCGCGGTTCGACGGACCCCGCGGCCGCCACCACGGCGATCATCCGCCTCGAGCGCCTGTACCCGCTGCCGGGTGCGGAGCTCCAGGCCGAGATCGCCAAGTTCCCGAACGCCGAGAAGTACCTGTGGGCCCAGGAGGAGCCGGCGAACCAGGGTGCCTGGCCGTTCATCGCCCTCAACCTGATCGACCACCTGGACCTGGCCGTCGGTGCGGACATCCCGCACGGCGAGCGCCTGCGCCGCATCTCGCGTCCGCACGGCTCGTCCCCGGCGGTGGGCTCCAAGAAGCGCCACGAGCAGGAGCAGGAGCAGCTGGTCAACGAGGTCTTCGAGGCCTGACCGGACTGCTGTCCGCACCTACGAAGGGCCTGGCTCCGCATCATGCGGGGCCGGGCCCTTCGGCCGCCTACGCTGGTGGGAGCCCACCGGCACGCATCATCGGAAGCAGGAGCAGGAGCACCCCGTTGTACTTCACCGATCGCGGCATCGAGGAGCTGGAGAAGCGGCGCGGCGAGGAGGAGGTCACCTTCGAGTGGCTCGCCGAGCAGCTGCGTACGTTCGTCGACCTCAATCCGGACTTCGAGGTTCCGGTCGAGCGGCTGGCCACGTGGCTGGCGCGCCTCGACGACGAGGACGAGGACGAGTAACCGGGGGACGGCCACCCGGGTGGCCCCGGAATCGGTCCGGATGTCCGGGCCGGTCTCCCTGTGGACGGGCCGGGCGGAGTCCCTGGGCCGCATCCTGCCGTACGGCAGGTTCAGCGCCTCAGGCGCTCGTAGCCCAGCCCCAGCAGCCCGTGCGCGATCAGCAGCACCCCCGCCGCCGTCCAGCCACCGCTGCGGCGGCCCAGGCCCCAGGCGGCCAGCGGGAGTCCGGCCGCGAGTTGCGCCGCGCCCAGCACCTGGGCCCGGCGGCCGCGGAGCCAAGGGCCGAGGGGCCCTTCCTCGACCGCGTCGAGTTCGGCCCGTACCGTGTCGCGCCACCCCGACCACTCGATGGTCTGCGCCTCCTGGGCATGGGCGACCGAGCGCAGCCGGTCGGCCGGTTCGCCGGGGGTGATGCCGGTGGGCAGGGTGAGGCCCGTGCGGCTGAGGACGGCGGTCAGACCGAGCAGCCGGGCCCGCGCGTCCGACTCGGGGTCGGGCCGTGTGAGCGGCTCCAGGTCCTGGATGTCCAGGACGGGGTCGAGCGCCAGGCGGGCGGCGAAGGTGCGCATCGCCTCGTCCTCGCCGACGGGGGTGCCGTCGGCGAGCCAGATGTAGCCGACGGTCCGGCGGAACCCGGACGCGAGGGTGAACCCGGCGTGGTCGCCGTCCCACCACAGGGCGAGTACGGGCCAGGTCACCCCGACAGCCATCGCATGCGCCCAGCCGGCGAGCACGACATCGACCGGCTCGCCGTCGTGGAGCCAGGGTTTGCCCTCCGGGACGAGCACGCTCCACCCTTCGCCGGCCGGGACGAGGAGCTGCCTCTCGCGCAGCAGATGGGCCGGGGTCCGTACCGCCGCGGGGTCGGCCCGGCACAGCAGCAGCGCTCCTACGGATGTCGCGTTCATGCCCCCACGCTAGGGCAATTCATCCCGTAATGACCCCCCGTGAGAAGCATGGGCCGCTCGCTGCGCGATCACGCGTCCGTCTCACGCTTGACATCCGACAACCGCGATATATCGTGTTGTTCACAAGACGCGATATGTTGCGTCGCGAGCCGGCCTGGGGAGGTCAGCACCATGGCAGAGACGACATGGGAAGTCGCTGAGCCGAAGAAGCTCACCTTCGACGACCCGGTCAGCGCGCTCAATGTGCGCATCGTCAACGGAACGGTCAACGTCATGGGCACCGACGAAGGTTCCGCCCGCCTGGAGGTCTCCGAGATCGACGGACCGCCGCTGATCGTGACGAGGAGCGGCTCCACCCTCACCGTCGCCTATGAGGACCTGCCGTGGAAGGGCTTCCTCAAGTGGCTGGACCGCAAGGGCTGGCACCGCAGCGCCGTGGTCTCCCTGGCCGTCCCGGCGGGCTCGGCCGTCGAGGTCGGAGTCGTCGGCGCGGCAGCGGTCGTCTCCGGCATCAAGGGCCCCACGACGGTCCGGGGTGTCAGTGGTGACACCACCCTCGTCGGCCTCTCGGGACCGGTCCGCGCCGACACCGTCTCCGGGAATCTGGAGGCCCAGTCGGTCACCGGCGAACTGCGCTACAACTCCGTCTCCGGAGATCTGACCGTGATCGAGGGCTCCGGCACCGCTGTGCGGGCCGACTCCGTCAGCGGCGACATGGTCATCGACCTCGACCCGGCCGGCGAGCCCACGGACATCCGGCTGACCACCGTCTCCGGCGAGGTCGCCATCCGGCTGCCGCACCCGGCGGACGCACGGGTCGAGGCGAACACCGCGAGCGGCGCGGTGTCCAACGCCTTCGAGGATCTGCGCGTCAGCGGCCAGTGGGGCGCGAAGCAGATCACGGGCACGCTCGGCGACGGCACGGGCACCCTCAGGGCGACGACCGTCTCCGGCTCCATCGCGCTGCTGCGCAGGCCGTCGGCGGACGACGATCCGTACGAGGACGTGCCCGCCGACGCCCCGACCGGGAAGGTGCTCTGACATGCCCCCCGTCTTCGCCCACGGCCGGCTCCGGCTCTATCTGCTGAAGCTGCTCGACGAGGCACCGCGCCACGGCTACGAGGTGATCCGCCTCCTGGAGGAGCGTTTCCAGGGCCTGTACGCGCCGAGCGCCGGCACCGTCTACCCGAGGCTGGCCAAGCTGGAGGCCGAGGGCCTGGTCACCCACGCCACCGAGGGCGGCCGCAAGGTCTACTCGATCACCGACGCGGGCCGCGCCGAACTGGCCGGACGCAGCGGCGAACTGGCCGACCTGGAGCTGGAGATCCGTGAGTCGGTCTCGGAGCTGGCCGCCGAGATACGCGACGACGTGCGCGGCGCGGCGGGAAAGCTGCGCAGCGAGATGCGCGCGGCGGCGACCCGGACCCGCGAGGCGTCCGGCAGCGGCAAGGGGCAGGACAGCAGCGAAGGGGAGTCCGGCTTCGGAGACTTCGGGAACGTCGGGGATTTCGGGGACGCCGGCGACAAGGAGTCGTGGCGGGCCGCGAAGGAGGAACTGCGCCGCGCCAAGCAGGAGTGGAAGGAGCAGGCGCGCCGTGCGAAGGACGAGTCCCGGCGGGCCCGCGAGGACGCCCAGCGGGCGCGCCGCCAGGCCAAGGAGGCCCAGGACCAGGCCCAGGAGGAGCTGCAGCGCGTCGCCAGGCAGGTCCAGGACAAGGTGCAGGACCACTTCGCGCGGGGCGACTGGCCGACCGGGCTGCGCGAGGGACTGGCCGAGATCACCAAGGAGTTCGGCCGCTTCACCAAGTCCGGGGCGGGTCCGAAGCCCGAACCGGTGGTGGTCGTGGAGCCGTCCGGCGCGGAGGCGCCGCCTGAGCCGGATTGGGCCGAGGAGGAGCCGTCGCAGAACCCGGCACGCGACCTGGACCGCCTGCTCGACCGGTTCCGCGACGACATCCGCGACGCCGCCCGCGACCACGGGGTGACGGACGCCCAGCTCCGCGATGCCCGCCGCCATCTGTCGACGGCCGCAGCCCATATCGGCGCGCTGCTGCGGAGCCCCAAGGAGTAGTGGACGCGTGGACCGGACGGCCGGTCCACGCGGGGGCTCAGCCCGCCGGCGCCGCCCCCCGTCCGCGGTACCGAACAGAGCCCGCTCCACCGTCGTGTACGTCGCCCCGTGGTCGGCCAGCGCCTCGGCCACCACGCCCGGGCGGGCCGTGAGCGCCAGCAGGATGTGCTCGGCGCCGACGACGCGGTCGCGCCGGCCCACCGCGATCCGCAGCGCCTTCTCCTGTCAACCTTCCCGACGTTCTTGTCCGGGACAGGGGTACTTCCGCGAACCCCATGTACGGCGCACGTCGTCCTCCGCCACCATCCCGCACAGCAGCACCGTCGAGGTGCCCTCCGCGCCCGCGCGCTCGACCGCTATCAGCTTCTCCTCCGTGACCCTGCCGCCGCCCGAGGCCGCGTGCGCGTCGATCCGCCCGGTGGCCCCGTTGAAGCCCCCGCCGCCGAGTCCCTGATAGAGCACCGCCTGCAGCAGCGCCCGGTCGAGACGCTCGTGGTGGCCGCCGGTGCCCCGCCATGCCTGATCGACGCCCTCCGACAGGTAGCGCATCGCGTCCCAGGCGAGCGCCACATGGGCGTCCTGCTGCATTGCGCCCGTACGGGTGCCGTGGTCCTCCGCGAAGGCATGGCCGTACCGCGCGAGGAAGGTCGCCGCCTCGGGGCTGTCCTTGGCGAGTGTCGGGGCCCGGCCGTGTGAGACGTAATGGAGCGTGAGCCCGGGGAAGATCTCCCACGGACGGTGCTCCTCCGTGAGCGCGTTCGTGACATCGTCGCCGCCGAGCACGCTCAGCTTCGGGCAGTTGCCCGCATCGCGCGCCAACTCTCTCAGGAACAGCTGGAAGTGACTCCCCCGCCCCGCCCACACCACAGCCGTGTGCGGCTCCTTCGCCACCGCCCGGCAGACCTCGCGCGCCAGGTCGGCAACGGTCTGGACCGAAGGCCCGGTCGGACCGCCCGGCACCGGAGAGGGCTCGGGCGCGTCCTTCGGTGTGTAGAGGAGCATGTCGGTGCGCTTGTCGCCGTAGGCGGCGCGGAAGGCTGTCGAGAGGCTCGCGCTGTACGCGTCCGAGGGATCGGCGATCAGGCGCACCCGCACCGCCCGCTTGCCACCCACCATCGGCTCGTGCCGGGCGAACGCCGCCATCACCTCGCCGGCCCGGGTGTCGGTCGGCGCGGTCTGGTAGTAGTGCTCGCCCTGGCGGAGCAGCTCGTCGGCGGTGCCCGAGGTGCCGACCATCGGGAGGCCCGCCTCGTCGAAGATGCGCATCGCCTCGTACGTGGTGCGACGGCTCTGTCCGAAGCCGAGTACTCCGACGATCGAGCGGTCCCGCTCGGCGAGTTCGACGATCCGGCGGGCCACGGCCGGCGCATCGTTGAACCGGTCTCCCGCGTTCGCTGCGAGCACCCGCAGCGGCACCCGCTCCCCGGAACCCAGCGCGTCCTCGTTCACGAACCCCTGGGCGACCGCGATGCCGCGCAGCTCGGCGAGGGTACCGCCGCGCACCGGATCCTCGGCGTCGTCGCCGCCGCTGAGCGGACCGAAGTAGACGACGGTACGGGCGCGCGGCCGCGGGTCGTCGTCGTCCCTGCCCGAAAGCGTCTTCTCCACCGTCGCGTTCTGATCCTCGATGAGCTTCAGTACGTCCTGCACGGCCTTGTCGCTCTGCGGGGTACCCTCCGTGACGCCGACGCACTGCCCGTCCGTGCCGAGGAAGGTGGAGCCGAGGCAAGGATCGGGATCGTCCGTGGAGAACGGCATCCCGACGACCAGCCCTGCGGTCAGCGCGAGGGCGAGCACCCCCGCACCGAACACCCCGGCCGCCTCTGCCCCGGGCCCCCAGCGCGGCGCGGGCGGGGCGAGCGTCGGCCAGCGACCCAGCCAGTACGTGGCGGCCTGGTCGTCCTCCGCCCCCTCGGCGACCGGCACCACCATCCCCGAGGGCCGCCCCGGCGGGGTGCCGCGCTGTGCGATGTTGGCCAGCTCGGCCCCGGCGGCGGACAGGCCGGGGACCTCGATGTCAGGGATTCGGCTGGCAAGGGTGCGTATCCCGGCGGCCACCGCCACCACCGACGTGCATCTCATGTCCTCCATGGCGGCGCGCAGTTCGCGCAGGAACCGCTGGACGCGCGACTCGGCCGGGCCCGCCTCCTCCACCAGGAGTACGAAACGGCTGACCCGCCGGCGGCGCCACGGGTCGAACAGCCGTTTGCGGCTAGCGGCCTCGAGGTCGGCGAGCAGCGCGTGCACCAGGATCCGGTCGAGCTGCTCGGGGTCGCCCTCGGGGCCGCCTCCCACAAGGTCGAGTGCCGAGCGGAAGAAGTCGCTGGGCGGGGTGCCCTGCTGCTGGCGCACCCACTCCGCGTACCAGCGGCGGCCTCCCGCGCGGCCCAGCATCCGGCGGTTGGCACGCCGGCCGTACAGCGCGCGCGGCAGCCGCTGGAACAGCGGGCCCGCAATGAAGTTCCACAGCAGTTCGAGCAGAGTGCCGCCGCTGGCCTGGTCGCGGCCGCCCAGCCACCACAGGCCGCGCGCGAGCGCCGACACCTCCCGGTGCTCGGCGTAGCAGTGATCACGCAGTTCCCCGGGGCGGCGCTCCATCAGGCCCCCGGCGGCGGGCGCGGTGACAACGGCGCGCAGCAGGCGGTACGCCGGCAGCCGTAGCCGTCCGGTGCCGGACGGCATGGTCTCGTCGAGCTGGAAGGTGATCTGCTCGAACAGATCGAGTGACGCCGCTGCCGGGTCCTCGGGTGCGGCGGGCAGCCAGGCGTGCGGGGCGAGCTGCCCCTCGCGGCCGCGTAACCGGGAGCGCAGCCCGGCGGCGATCCGGCGCCCCGCCTGTCCGTCGCCCGGCTCGCTCAGAAGCACCACCGGGACCCGGCTGCGGCTGCGCCGCGGCTGCACGACGAGCTTGTCGAAGGCGTCGACGAAACGCTCGACTCCTGGATAGGCCGGAATCCGGCTGTGCGGTTCCCCCGTTGACACAATCGCCCCTCCCCCTTCACGTGCGGTCACGTGAGTGTCAAGGGTCGTGCCCCGCCCGGACGCCGCGCAACCGTCCTGCGCGCCGTCCGGGCCTCCGCCGGCCCGACGCGGGCGCACGCCCGGGGCGTACGGTGTCGACGTGATCGACTTTCGCACGGACGCACCTGTCTCCGGCTCCCTCGACGTCCAGTGGCATGCCGGCCGGCCCTCCCCCGGGCACGACCCCGCACCCCGGATCCAGGTCCACGCGTACTCCGAACACACCCTGATCCTGCGGCAGAACAAATCCGTCCACTTCGAAGCGCCCTTTCTCTTCCTGCTCTTCGGCAATGAACGCGCCCTGCTGCTGGACACCGGAGCCACGCCCGATCCGGCGGATCTGCCGCTGCGCTCCACCGTCGACGCGCTGATCGAGCAGTGGCTCGCCCGCCACCCCCGTGACGAGTACGGGCTGGTCGTCGCCCACACGCACGGCCATGGCGACCACATCGCGGGGGACGCTCAGTTCGCGGACCGCCCGCTGACCGAGGTCGTCGGGCCGTCGCTCGACGCGGTGACGGCGTTCTTCGGCTTCGAGCAGTGGCCGCTGCGGCCCGCCGAACTGGATCTCGGCGGGCGCGTGCTGGACCTGCTGCCGGGCCCCGGGCACCAGGGCGCCGCGGTCGTCTTCCACGACCGGCACACCGGCCTGCTGCTGACCGGCGACTCGCTCTATCCCGGCCGGCTGTACGTCGAGGACCTGGCCGCCTTCACCGCCACCGTCGACCGGTTGCTGACGTTCTGCGCGGCGAACCCGGTGACGCACGTCCTCGGCTGCCACATCGAGATGACCCGCACCCCGGACGTCGACTATCCGCGCGGCACGACCCATCAGCCGGACGAACCGCCGCTCCAGCTGACGGCCGGCCACCTGCGCCGCCTGCGCGACGCCCTCGAACGGCACCAGGGCCCGTGCGGGGACTTCATCGTCGTGTACGGGGAGTGACGAGGACCGTGACCCGCGCGCCGGGCCGTGCGTACACGCGCGCCACGCCCGCCCGGTCCGCAGGGAACGCTCGGGTGGAGGTCCAGGCGGGCCCCGTCACCTCGATGCGCCGGCCGCCTCCGCCCGGCGGGACGGAGATCTCGGTCGTCCCCGGACTCCTCGACGCCCGGTACTCCAGCCGGTAGTTCCCGCTCGCCGCGTCGTAGGCCGCGGCGAGGACGGACCTGTCCCGCCACGGCCGGGGCGTACGGGGCGGCGGTCTGTTCCTTGTTCGTACGAAAGCGCCCCTTCTCGTCGACCGCGCAGTACCCGCCGCCGTAGCACCAGACGTAGCCCGCCCAGCCGGAGCTGTACCGGTTCAGGGACGTCAGTGCCTCGCGGTAGAAGCGGCCCATGTTCGGCAGGGAGTTGTTCAGCGGACCCCACTCCCCCACCACGACCGGTACGCGGTACCTCTTCGGGTAGGCGGTGACGGCGGCCTCGTACGACTCGACCCAGCCCGCCGAGGGGTCGTAGTCCGCGCCCGCCTCCATCGCCGCGTTGTAGAAATGCGGCGCGTAGACGACCTTCGGGTCCTTGATCCTGCCGAGTCCGGCGGGGACGCCCTCCCCGACGATCGGTGTCGGCTCGACGAAGACCCAGTTGCTGTCGTCGACCGAACGGACTGCGTCCGCAAGGCGGTTGTACATCGGCGTCAGCTGGTCGCCCTCGATGCGCCGGGCTGCCGTCGGCAGGTCCTCGCCCTCCCGCAGCTCCCCCATGGGCTCGTTGATCAGGTCGTAGCCGAGCACCGCCGGATGGTCCGCGAACCGGTCGGCGAGCACGCGCCACATCCGTGCCTGCGCGCGCCGCAGGTCCGGGTCCTCGTAGAGGTGGGTGAAGGCGCGCTGCACAGCGGGCTCGAAGTATTCGGCGAACCAGTCGTCGGGATGCGGCGTGAAGGGCAGGCCGTCGGTCCGGGTGGCCCACTCCGGGATGCCTCGATGCCCGAAGACGGGCCCGAAGACGTCCTGGTGGGCGTCGATGAGCACCTGGACGTCGTGCTTCCGCGCCCAGTCGAGGACACGCTCGACCTTGCGGAGATACGCCTCGCTGTAACGGCCGCGGACCGGTTCGATGTCGTCCCAGAAGACCAGCAGGCGTGCCAGGTTGAAGCCCTGGGCCCTCATGTCGCGAAAGTGCCGCTCCGTAATGGCGGACAGGGCCTGTTCACCGCGGTGGATCTTGTCCTCGACGTTCCAGCCGCGCAGGGTGAGGACGCGGCCGCGGTCGTCGGTCAGCCGGGGTACGTCCCCTTCCCCGCCGTCCGCGTGGGCTGTGCCCGCGCAGAGCACGACGCAGCTCGTGAGCACGGCGAGAGAGCGGTACATGGGCAACCTCCGGCACGGTCGACGACGGTGCCGGAGATCCCATCAGCGCATCTGACGGTCCATCAAGGGTTCGTCAGGACAATCTTTCCGAACAGATCGCCCGCCGCCATCTTCTCGAAGCCCTCCCGGGCGCGGTCCAGCGGCAGCACGTCGTCGATCACCGGTCGCACGCCCGTCGCCGCGCAGAACGAGAGCAGATCCTCCAGCTCGTCCTTCGAGCCCATCGTCGAGCCGACGACCTTCAGCTCCAGGAAGAAGATCCGGGTGAGCTCGGCGTGCGAAGGACGGTCGCCGCTCGTGGCTCCCGAGATCACCAGGGTGCCGCCGGGCCGCAGCGACTTGACCGAATGCGACCAGGTGGCCGCGCCGACGGTCTCGATGACGGCATCCACGCGCCGCGGCAGCCGCGCGCCCGGCTCGTACGCCTCCTCGGCACCCAGCTCGAGGGCGCGCTTACGCTTGGCCTCGTCGCGGCTGGTCGCGTACACCCGCAGGCCGGCCGCCTTGCCGAGCACGATCGCGGCGGTGGCGACGCCGCCGCCCGCGCCCTGCACCAGCACCGAGTCACCCGGCCGCACCCCGGCGTTGGTGAAGAGCATCCGGTACGCGGTCAGCCATGCCGTCGGGAGGCACGCGGCCTGCTCGAAAGTGAGCTCCTTCGGCTTCGGCAGGACGTTCCAGGCCGGTACGGTCACCTGTTCGGCGAACGTGCCCTGGTAGCGCTCGGTGAGGATGGAACGCGGCTCGTTCGGGCCGACTCCGTGGCCGCTCTGGCCGATCACGGAGTGGATGACCACGTCGTTGCCGTCGGCGTCGACGCCCGCGGCGTCGCAGCCCAGGATCATCGGCAGCTTGTCCTCGGAGAGGCCCACCCCACGCAGCGACCAGAGGTCGTGGTGGTTGAGGGAAGCGGCCTTGACGGTCACGGTCGTCCAGCCGGGACGGACCTCGGGGGCCGGGCGTTCCCCCAGCTCGAGGCCGTTCAGCGGCTGGTCACGGTCGATACGGGCGGCGTAGGCGGCGAACATGACCTTGACGATAGGGCGGGCCGGTGCGCGGCGGAACCGCGCACCGGTGTGACGCGCACTGCCTTTTTCGGACCTGGTCCCGACTTGAGGACCTAGTCCCGGCGCCACTGGGCAGGCGAGTTCTTCGTCGCCGGGTCCTCGTACGAGCCGGCTGTCCCGCGGTCCACATGGAACGTGGTGAGGGTGGTCACGGGCGAGAGAGGGTCGCGGCGGTCGGCGATCACCCGCATGTGCGCGCTGAAGCGCTCCGGGGTGACCTCATACACGTCGTAGCCGTAGCGATTGCCCTCGAAGTACTTCAGATGCGGGTTGGCCCGGCCCATGAGCGGGCCGTTGGTCCTGTTCCAGTCCGCGGAGTAGGCCCCCGACGTGACGGAGTGCGCGGTGAACTCCGTACCGACGAGGGGGGACGACGTGTCGTCGAAGTCCGTCCTGATGTCGTCGACGAAGGCGGAGTGCCAGTCGCCGGTGATGACGACCAGGTCCTCGAGACCGCTGCGGTGCACGTGGTTCAGCACCTCCCCCCGCTCGGTGAGGAAGCCGTCCCACTGGTCGGTGAACATGTACGAGCCGCCCGGCCGGCCGCGCAGCTGACTGAGCATGATCGAGTTGGCCCAGACGTGCCAGGAGTCGGGGGCGCGGTCGATGCCCCGCGTGAGCCAGGACTTCTGGTCGGCGCCGAGGATCGTGCCGTCGGGGAGGTTCTGCGCCGAGCGGTACGACCGCAGGTCGAGCACGGTCAGCTCCAGCAGGCTGCCCCAGCGGCGGACCCGGTGGATCTCTGGGTCGGGCAGGGCGGAGGTGCCGCTGTCGCGGTGCGGCATGTTCTCGTACCAGGCCTGGTAGGCGGCAGCCCGGCGCTGCATGAACGGGGCGCCGCCGCCCGTACCGGAGTAGTCGTTGGCGACCTCGTGGTCGTCCCAGGTGAGGAACCAGGGGTGGGCCGCGTGCGCCTCGCGCAGGGAGGCGTCCCCCTTGTAGAGGGCGTGGCGGCGGCGGTAGTCGGCGACGGTGAAGACAGCCGGGCCCTCGTGGTCACGTACGTGGTCGGCCGGGACGCCGCCGACCTGGCCGTGTTCGTAGATGTAGTCGCCGAGGTGCACGACGAAGTCGACGTCCTCGCTGGCGATGCCGCGGTGGGCGGCGTAGAAACCGTCGTGGAATGCCTGGCAGTTGGCGGCGGCGAAGCGGACGCGGGGGATGTCCGCGACAGGTGCGGTCCTGGTCCGGCCGATACGGCTGGTCTTCCCCAGCGCCTTGAAGGCGTACCAGTAGCGGGTGCCCGAGCGCAGTCCGGAGACCGGGACATGCACGCTGTGGCCGAGCGTGTCGGAGGCGGGGGCGGTGCCGCGGGCGACGACGCGCCGCAGCTGGGGGTCGGTGGCGACGACCCAGTCGACCTCGACGATCTCGGGCAGGTTCTGCTCGGTCGCGAGCGGCTCGGGCGCGAGGCGGGTCCACAGTAGGACGCTGCTGGGCTGCGGGTCACCGGAGGCGACGCCGAGGGTGAACGGCGCGGGGTCGTAGTCGGCGCCGAGAGCTTCGGCGGCCTCGCGGGCCTGCGCGGGCGAGAGCCCGGCGCTCAACGGCCAGAGCAGGTTGAGGGCACCGGCCGCACCGGCGGCCTTGAGCAGATCCCGTCGGTTGAGCCTGGTCACTTGTGTCCCCCTGTGGCCGTCAGGCTGAGCGAAATGGCGTCGGCGTACCCGTCGTTGGAGGTCCCGCCTCCGCTTCGGGTGAAGACGAGGAGCAGGCGTGCGGTGCGTGCGCCGGGCGGTACGGCGGCGGATGCCGTGCGCTCGACGAGGCCGGTGCGCGCGCCGCGTTCGGCGGCGGTCACGGGGCCGAGCACGCTGAGGGCGACGGGTGTCCCCTTCGCGTCGCGGAACTCCACGGACAGGCGGACGCCGTCCTCCTGTGCGGCGTATCCCCCGAGCCAGGCGCCGAGGCCGTACCGGACCTGCCCCGCGTCGACGGCGGCCGAGCCAGTGACTCCGGCGGCGGGCAGGGCGATGTCCTGTATCAGGGTGGTGCGAGGTGAATTGCCGCCGCTGAAGAACCGGCTGCCACGCTGAGCGGGCCCCGGATCGGCTGCGGTCGGATAACCGCCGCCCAGCGCGTATCCGACGAGCGCGGGCGCCCCTTGCCGGACGACCCATCCGACGACGGCACCGACGGGTTCGGCGGTACCGCCGGGCCCGCTCTCGGCGTCACCGTTGACGACCAGATTCACAAGTGCCTCCTGTGGGGTGCGTGTTGGCGCGGAGCATCACAGCAGTGCGAGATGAACCTGGGAAGGCGCCCACCGGAACAGCGGAACGAAACAGGCCAAGGGCGGGGGGCAGCGGTGTCCCGTCCGGGCTTGCCGGTCGGAGCGGGCATGCCCCGGGCAGGGCACCGGGCCCGGCGTACGAAGGCCGGGAGCGTGGCGGGCCTGGACGGGGCATGTGTCGGTAAGGTGCCGGAGCCCAGCAGACAGCCAGGCAAGGCCCGGAGGTCCCACCGACCGGAAGGCCGAGCCGCCGGAGGCCGGGAGCCGGCCGGACGGCCCGGACCGACAGATGCCGGTCGAGGAGCCGGGCGGACGAGCCCGGACACGTGCCTGGAAAAGCATCCTGGGCCCAGCAGGCCGACGGGCGACCGCCGGAGGCGGGACGGGCAAGGCGCCCTGCCGGCCCGCGTGACCGGCCGCCACCGGAAGCCCGGCGGCGGCCGGACGGGCGGACGCCAATGTGCCGGACGTGGCGCCAGGAGTCCGGCGGACCGGACGGGCCCCGGCCTGTGCCGGGCAAAGGCACCCGGAAGGCCCACAGGTCGGACGGACCACCACCGGAAGCCCGCCAGGCCGGACGGGATGTACCGGGCAGTCACCGGGGCCGGCGGGCCGGACGAGGCGCTGCGCCGTGTAGCCGGACGGGCCGTCAGAGGCGGGGCGGCCGCGCGCCCCTCCGCGGCGGGGCCCGCCCACCCGGCAAGGTCGAGGCACCCGGCCCAGCAGGGACGCCGCGTTCACCCGGACGGCCCAACGCGGCCCGCGCAGTCCGGGGGAACGGGAACGGGCCGCGTCGTACCCCGGCCGGGGTACGACGCGGCCCGTTCGCCGCGCATGTGCTACATCAGCGCCGCGCCACACCCTCCGCACGCGCGGCCGCCGCGACCGCCGCCGTGACCGCCGGGGCGACCCGCTCGTCGAACGGCGACGGGATCACGTAGTCGGCCGCGAGCGCGTCACCGACCACGTCCGCCAGCGCGTTCGCCGCCGCGATCTTCATGCCCTCGGTGATCCGGGAGGCCCGGACCTGGAGCGCGCCCGCAAAAATCCCGGGGAAGGCCAGAACGTTGTTGATCTGGTTCGGGTAGTCGGAGCGGCCCGTGGCCACGACCGCCGCGTACTTGTGCGCGACGTCGGGGTGGACCTCCGGGTTCGGGTTGGCCATGGCGAACACGAACGCACCCGGCGCCATCGACGCGACGGCCTCCTCGGGCACCGTGCCGCCGGAGACGCCGATGAAGACGTCCGCGCCGGCCAGGGCGGTCTCCAGCGAGCCGGAGAGCCCGGCCCGGTTGGTGATCTCGGCGAGCTCGCGCTTGACCGGGGTCAGGTCCTCGCGGTCGCGGCTGACGATGCCCTTGCGGTCGGCGACCGCAACGTCGCCGAGGCCGGCCTCGAGCAGGAACTTCGCGATGGCCACACCCGCCGCACCGGCTCCGGAGATGACACCGCGCAGGTCCCCGAGGCCGCGCCCGGTCAGCTTCGCGGCGTTGCGCAGGGCGGCGAGGGTGACGACGGCCGTGCCGTGCTGGTCGTCGTGGAAGACGGGGATGTCGAGGCGCTCCTGGAGCTTGCGCTCGATCTCGAAGCACCGCGGGGCCGAGATGTCCTCGAGGTTCACGCCACCGAAGGAGGGGGCGAGACGCACGACTGTCTCGACGATCTCGTCGGTGTCGGTGGTGGCAAGGGCGATCGGGACCGCGTCCACGCCGCCGAACTGCTTGAAGAGGATCGCCTTCCCCTCCATGACCGGAAGCGACGCCTCCGGCCCGATGTCGCCCAGACCGAGCACCGCGGTCCCGTCCGTGACGACCGCGACGACCTGGGACTTCCAGGTGTAATCGTGGACGAGCTCGGGCTGTTCCGCGATCGCGGTGCACACCTTGGCGACGCCGGGTGTGTACGCGAGGGACAGGTCGTCCTTGTCGCGCAGCGGCACGGTGGCCTGGATGGCCATCTTGCCGCCGCGGTGCAGCGCGAAGGCCGGATCGAAGGGCTCTTCGGGAGCACTCTCCGTACCCGTACTGTCGCTGCGAGGATTGACGATCTCCGCTGCCATTGGTTGACCCCTTAAGTCTTCATCAGTTGAGGGTGGCCACTCCTGGTTGAGGAGGGGTGGGCGGGCACCGCGTCCGTGCCCTGTCTCAGCGGTTGGCCCGCCTGACAGGGGGAGGTACGTACGCGCGGGCGCGCCGCACACGCGCCCTGAGCCCCGGATGAGGGGTGTAAACGTCCTTCTTACCGGACCGACACCGACCCCGACGAGTCGTTATCGGGTCGGTGACGCGACTCATAGCCGCAAACCGGGGCGAGCCAGCCAGGTGCTGCCAAGGCAGCACAGACGGCGACACGCACAGAAGATCTTCCGGTCGGAAGACGCCATTCCAGTGAAAGGTCCGGCCTTGATGTACCGGCCCGCTGGGGTTCGGGGGTGACCCGTTACCCGATTTTGACATGCGCGCCCCCCTGAATGGGCTAGTCCGAATGGCAAGATGCCGGAAACACACAAGGTCGCGACACTCGAAGATGAGTACACGACCCCTGGTACATCCCCCTCTCACCCGCCGGAGGACCCCGATCATGACCGCACGCATCACTCGTCGTACGACCGCAGCCAGGTCCCGGATCGCCGCGGTCGGCGCTGTCGCGGTCGTCGGTGCCCTGACGCTCACCGCCTGCGGTGACCAGACCGCGAACGGCAGCAAGGAGCAGGGCGCCGCCACTTCCGCCGCTCCGCTCGCCGACAAGCTGCCGAAGTCGATCCGCGACGCCGGCGTCGTCAAGGTCGGCTCGGACATCGCGTACCCGCCGGTCGAGTTCAAGGACGGCTCCGGCAAGGTCGTCGGTATCGACCCGGACATCGCGGACGCCCTGGGCAAGCAGCTCGGCGTGAAGTTCCAGTTCGAGAACGGCACCTTCGACACCCTGATCACGGGTCTGCGCTCGAAGCGCTACGACATCGCCATGTCGGCTATGACGGACACCAAGGACCGCCAGGAGGGCGTGGACTCCGAGACCGGGAAGAAGGTCGGCGAGGGCGTCGACTTCGTCGACTACTTCACCGCCGGCGTCTCGATCTACACCAAGAAGGGCGACGACAAGGGCATCAAGTCCTGGTCCGACCTGTGTGGCAAGAAGATCGTCCTGCAGCGCGGCACGGTCTCCGAGGACCTCGCCAAGGCCGAGAACAAGAAGTGCCTGGAGGCCAAGAAGGGCAAGATCACGATCGAGGCCTTCGACAACGACCAGCAGGCCCAGACCCGCCTGCGGGCAGGTGGCGCGGATGCCGGCTCCTCCGACTTCCCGGTCGCGGCGTACGCCGTGAAGACCTCCGGCGGCGGCAAGGACTTCCAGATCGTCGGTGAGCAGGTCGAGGCGGCGCCGTACGGCATTGCGGTGGCCAAATCCAACACGCAGCTGCGCGACGCGCTCCAGGCCGCTCTCGACGCGATCATCAAGAACGGCGAGTACGAGAAGATCATCTCCAAGTGGGGCGTCGACGCCGGCGCGGTGACCGAGGCCAAGATCAACGGCGGCTCCTGACCTCGGTCGGGATCTGACTCGGCACTGAAGCACTGAAAGGCTCCACGTGACTGTCGACATCGAAAAGACGGGTCCGGAGGACGCACCGACGCCGCCGTCCGGACCGGAAGCCATCAAGGCCATTCCGGTCCGGCACTACGGCCGGTACGTCTCCGCCGTCGTCGCGATCGCCCTGTTTGCGGCGATCGTCTATGCCTTCGCGCAAGGCAAGATCAACTGGGATGCGATCCCCGAGTACTTCTTCGACCCACGCATCCTCGACGGCGTCGGCAACACGCTGCTGCTGACGGTGCTGTCGATGGCGATCGGCATCATCGGCGGCATCCTCCTGGCCGTCATGCGTCTGTCGAAGAACCCGGTGACCTCCTCCATCGCCTGGTTCTACATCTGGTTCTTCCGCGGTACCCCGGTCCTGGTCCAGCTCATCGTCTGGTTCAACCTCGGCCTCGTCTTCGAGTACATCAACCTCGGCCCCTTCTACAGGGACGAGTGGTCCGACTTCATGACGCCGCTTCTGACGGCGCTGCTCGGACTGGGCCTCAACGAGGCCGCTTACATGGCCGAGATCTGCCGGGCCGGCCTGCTCTCCGTCGACGAGGGCCAGACCGAGGCCTCCCACGCCCTGGGCATGAGCCACACCAAGACCCTGCGCCGGGTGGTCATCCCGCAGGCGATGCGCGTCATCGTTCCCCCCACGGGCAACGAAGTCATCAACATGCTCAAGACCACGTCGCTGGTGTCGGTGGTCCAGTTCTCCGAACTGTTCCGCCAGGCCCAGGACATCGGTCAGACCTCCGGTGCACCGGTGGAGATGCTGTTCCTGGCCGCCGCCTGGTACCTGATCCTCACCTCGATCCTCAGCGTGGGCCAGTACTACCTGGAGCGGTACTACGCCCGCGGCTCCAGCCGCAGCTTGCCGCCCACCCCGCTGCAGAAGATCAAGTCCAGCGTGTTCTCGCTGCGCCGCCCGAAGGGAGTGACGGCATGACCGCCATGGTGAAGGCCGAAGGCGTCCACAAGTCCTTCGGCCCCATCGAGGTCCTCAAGGGCATCGACCTCGAAGTCGCCCCCCGCGAGGTGTTCTGTCTCATCGGGCCCTCGGGCTCCGGCAAGTCGACCTTCCTGCGGTGCATCAACCACCTCGAGAAGATCAACGCCGGCCGGCTCTCCGTCGACGGCGATCTCGTCGGCTACCGGCAGAAGGGCGACAAGCTCTACGAGCTCAAGGACAGCGAGGTCGCCCGCAAGCGCCGCGACATCGGCATGGTCTTCCAGCGCTTCAACCTCTTCCCGCACATGACGGCCCTCGAAAACGTCATGGAGGCACCGATCCAGGTGCGCGGCGAGGCGAAGGCCGTGGCACGTGCGCGTGCCGAGCGACTGCTGGACCGGGTGGGCCTGGCCGACAAGGCGAGGAACTACCCCTCCCAGCTCTCCGGCGGCCAGCAGCAGCGCGTCGCCATCGCCCGTGCGCTGGCGATGGAGCCGAAGCTGATGCTGTTCGACGAGCCGACCTCGGCCCTCGACCCGGAGCTGGTGGGTGATGTCCTCGACGTCATGCGCGGCCTCGCCGAGGACGGCATGACGATGATCGTCGTCACGCACGAGATGGGCTTCGCGCGCGAGGTCGGCGACGCGCTGGTGTTCATGGACGACGGTGTGGTGGTCGAGTCGGGCCATCCGCGCGACGTCCTGGGGAACCCCCAGCACGAGCGCACCAAGGCGTTCCTGTCGAAGGTGCTGTAGCAGCGAGCGCGTGGCATCGGGCGCGTGACATGCGGAAGGGGCGGTACGGACCAGGGGTCCGTACCGCCCCTTCGGCCTACTTCAGGGCGAGCACCAGCGCGTCGGACGGCGAGGACCACACCGTGCGCGCCTCGTCGAAGCCCGCCTCGCGCAGGGTCCGCGCGTGCCACTCGGTGGACGGGGTGTCCCTGTCGGCGTGCTCCCCGTAGATCCGGAACCGCTCGGCCGTGGGCCCGGCCAGCTCCGGGTCCTGGGCGGCCAGCTCCCACCAGTCCGCCCAGTCGAGCGCTCCCGCGGCGCGGGCGCGGTCCATGGCGGCGTGGCGGTGGGCCCGTTCGGCGGCGTTGACGCGGGGCGTGGACCCGTCCTTCATGTGGTCGGCGTTCATGAACACACCGCCGTCCCTCACGAGCGTCGCGACCTGGCCGTACAGCGTCGTCAGCGGCTCGCTGTGCAGCCAGTGCAGAGCGGTCGCGGTGAGCACGGCGTCGTACGAGGTGTGCGGCAGCGCGGCCGGCCACGCGGGGTCCAGGAGGTCTGCGGTGACGAAGGAGACGCGTTCGTCGCCGGCGAAGTAGCCCCGGGCGATGGTCAACAGCGCGGGGTCGAGATCAACCCCCGTGCTGGTGGCGTTCGGGAACCGCCGCAGCAGCCGGTCCGTGATACTTCCCGTACCGCAGGCCAGATCCAGCACCCTCGGTTCGGCGCCGACCGTGGCCTCGACCATGTCCAGCATCACCCGGAACCGCTCCTCGCGGTCGGGCATGTACCACTCCTGCTGCCGGTCCCAGCTCTCCTGCCAGGCCCGCCAGTCGGTGTCCGTGCCCGTTCCGGTCGCCGCTCCCGTACTCGTCCCTGTCTCCACCACCGGAAACCTCCCGTCCGTAATACCCTCGAAGCAGACCCAGCTGTTACGTCGACAGTAGAACGTCGCGGTAAGGACTACAAGTGGAACTGGCCTATTACTCGGACTACGCCGTACGTCTGGTCAACACCGAGGAACCGGCTCGCGGCAAGGACTCCCTCACCTCGGTCGAGGCCGTCCGCGAGCTCTTCGGCGCGTCCTCCCAGGCCGCGCGCCGTGCCAACGACTCGGACGTCACCCGCTTCCGGTCCGTGCGGAGCCGGCTGCGCGCGGTCTTCACCGCCGCCGACGCCGGCGAGGAGACGCAGGCGGTGGACCTGCTGAACTCGCTGCTGCTGGAGTTCCCGGTCAGCCCGCAGATCTCCGGCCACGACCACCGGGACGAGGACGGCCGCCCCAAGTGGCACATGCACCTCGCCGACCACCCCTCCAACGCGACAGCCGGATACGCCGCGATCGCCGCGATGGGCCTCGCCTTCCATCTCACGGAGTACGGCGTCGACCGGCTCGGCCTGTGCGAGGCGGCACCCTGCCGCAACGCCTACCTCGACACCTCCACCAACCGCTCCCGCCGCTACTGCTCGGACCGCTGCGCGACCCGCGCCAATGTGGCGGCCTACCGCGCCCGCAAGCGCCTGGAGACCGAGCGGTCGGCGAGCACGAGCCGTACGGCGGAGAGCACCCAGGACGCCACATAGGCGGGCGTGCGCCGGCGCCCCGGCAGCATCGGCCGGTACCGCGCCCGCACCCGCGCCAGCACCAGTTCATCGGGTACGGCGCCGAAGGAGCGGCTGTCCACGACCTCGTCGTCCTGGTTGTCCCCCAGCACCCACCAGCCGCCGTCGCGCCGTCCGACCAGGCGCTTGACGATGAGCAGGTCCTGCTGGAGCGGATGGCGCAGCAGCGCCACGTCCCCGGCCCGCAACTCGGCCCCGTAGTGCACCAGCAGCTGGTCCCGGTGCCGCAGCCGGGGATACATGGAACGCCCGGTCGCCTCGACGAGCCCGAACAGTCCCGTCGGCTCCCGCCCCTGCTCCGCCATCAGCCACCACCTCCGGGTCGCACCGTATGTTCCGCCACCGGTCCCATACTGGCCCTGGACTTTTGACCTAGGCGCAAGGGGGCACCCGCGAAAACACGTCTCTCACGGAGTAATGTCCCACCTGAGAAGACGATCACGAGGAAGGACAGCTCAATGCTCTCCCGCCTGTTTGCCCCCAAGGTGAAGGCCAGCATGCACTGCGACCTCCCCTGCGGTGTCTACGACCCGGCCCAGGCCCGTATCGAGGCCGAGTCGGTCAAGGCCGTCCAGGAGAAGTTCCAGGCCAACGAGGACCCGCACTTCCGGGCCCGCGCGACAGTCATCAAGGAGCAGCGTGCGGAGCTCGCCAAGCACCACATCTCGGTGCTCTGGAGCGACTACTTCAAGCCCCCGCACTTCGAGAAGTACCCCGAGCTGCACCAGTTGGTCAACGACGCACTGAAGGCCCTCTCGGCCGCGAAGGCGTCGACGGACCCGGCCACGGGGCAGAAGGCTCTGGACTACATCGCCCAGATCGACAAGATCTTCTGGGAGACCAAGAAGGCCTGAGCGCCTACGCGTCCGCACCCGGACCGCAGCCTGCCGAAAACGGCGGGAGTTCGCGGTCCGGGTGCGTTCTTTTGCCCGGCCGCAGGGGCGGGACGTGAGGGATGGCGCACGAGGAGGGGTGCTCGTGGTCATTCAGGTGCCAGTGTTGTGCTGCCCGAACGGGCGGAGCGGCCCTTCTGGATCGACGGTGGTGTTCTGCGCACCGAGCCTGTTGCGCATGCGGAGTCGGTCGCCGACGGCGGGTGGCTGTTGCCGGGGCTGGTCGACGTGCACAACCATCCGGGCACAGAGTCGCACGACATCCCGTTGCCGACGAGGCGTTGCGCCGGCACCTGATCGGTCACCGCGATGCCGGGGTGCTTCTGATACGCACGCCGGGCCGCCGCGCCCATAGGGCACGCTGCTCCTCGCGCACCGGGGAGCTCGTCCTCGCGGATGTCCCGTCCCACGCCGGGAAAGAACCGGCCCGGTGTCGCCAGCCAGCGCCCGGGCGGACCGCACGCGGGGGAGCTCCACGGCGTCGGCCACCCAACGGGGGAGCGGACACCCACGCGTGAGTCCTGGCTGGTGCGCGCCGGCGTCCCCGCCGAGGCAGCGGTCGGGGCCGCCTCGTGGACGGCCCGGTCGTGGCTCGGCCAGCCCGGACCGGTGGAGGGTGCGCCCGCCGATCTCGTCGCGTTCGACACCGACCCGACGCTGGATCCCGGGGCACTGGCACATCCCGCCGGATCATCCTGCGCGGGCGGGTCATCGCCCGATACCGGTCCTCGGGCGCCCGATCACGCGCACCGTGAGGCGGGCGCGTCCAGCAGCGGGCTCTTGTGGCTGGTCAGCCACTGGCGGTACGCCCCTGCCCGCAGCGCCGCCTCGTGGTAGGCCGCCGCCAGGTCCGCGTACACGGCCTCGTAGAGCTCCGTGCGCGCCTCGGGTCTGTGGAAGAGCAGCAGCCGTACGGCCAAGGGGTCGTCGCGCAGCGGGCGGATCGCGATGTCGTCGCGCGCGAGCGAGGTCGGCTGGCAGGGGGCCACCGCCTCTGCGACCGCGATCAGGGAGGCCGCGGTGTGGTAGTCCCCGTGCAGAACGGGAGGGTTGATCCCGGCCGCCCCCAGTACGCGGCGCAGCCCCTCCCATTCGCCGTCCACCGTCGGGTCGACCATCCAGCGGTCCTGCGCCAGGTCGGCGAGTTCCACGACGGGCGCCGCTGCGGCCGGGTGGTCGCGGGCCATGGCGATGAACTGCGGCTCGCGCTCCACCAGTACGCGTACCCCGAGGCCGTCCGGCACCAGCAGCCGGCAGCCCTCCACCTCGTGCACAAAGGCGACATCGAGCTGGCCGGCGGCGACCATCCGCAGCAGCGCGTTGGCGGACACGTCCACATGGAGCGAGATGTCGGTACCGGACAGCCGCTGCCGCAGCCGGCGCAGCCAGCCCGCGAGGGCGCGGCTCGCTGTCGAGCCGATCCGTAACCGCTGTCCGCCGTCGCGGGCCGCCGCCGCCTTGGCCTCGACGATCAGTGCGGCCATCCCTGCAACCAGCGGGCGGGCCAGGCTCAGTACGGAGCGGCCCAGCGGTGTCGGCCGGCAGCCGGTGCGCTCACGCGAGAAGAGCTCCGCGCCCAGGGAGTTCTCGATCCTGCGGAGTTGCGTCGTCAGGGACGGCTGACTCACTCCCAGCTGCCGGGCCGCTTTGTGCAGGCTGCCGGTGTCGGCAATGGCACACAGTGCACGCAGGTGCCTCACCTCGAGCTCCATGAACCGAGCGTAGAGCGACCCCAACTGTCACACCAGACACCGTAGTTGGGGCAGGCCGGGCGGATCGGGACAGGTTGTGGCGCAATCCCGGCCGGACCGGATGATGCGCTCGCGCTATCGCCGGTTGACATCATCCGCACGGGGGTTCGACTCCCCGACACTCTGCCGTACCGAACCCGTTCCATCGGACGAGTAGGAGCCCCCCATGCGTCACCCCAGACCGTTACTCGCCGCCGCTCTCGGCCTCGGCCTCGCCGCCGCGCTGAGCGCAGTGCCCGCCACCGCTGCCACCACGGCCAACTCCCCTGCGGCCGCAGCCACTTCGTCGTACGTCGCCTATGAAGGCTCCACCGAGGACGCCAGGGCGACCGCGGCATTCTTCGACGCTGTCGTGCAGTCGGTCGCCAGGAAGCGCGCCGCGAACCCGGGCGCCCAGGCCGTGACCGTCGTCTACAGCACGAGCAACGCACCGAGTTTCCGCACCCAGATAGCCCGCAGCACCCAGATCTGGAACAGCTCGGTCAGCAATGTGAGGCTGCAGGAGGGCAGCAGCCCTGACTTCCGGTACTACGAGGGCAATGACTCCCGCGGCTCGTACGCGAGCACCGACGGCCACGGCCGCGGCTACATCTTCCTCGACTACCGGCAGAACCAGCAGTACAACTCCACCCGCGTCACCGCCCACGAGACCGGTCATGTGCTCGGCCTGCCCGACCACTACTCGGGGCCGTGCAGCGAGCTGATGTCGGGCGGCGGCCCCGGCACCTCGTGCCAGAACGCCACTCCGAACGCCCAGGAACGCTCCCGGGTGAACCAGCTGTGGGCCAATGGTCTGGCAGCTGCCCTCGCCCGGGTCTCCTGACCCGGGGCCGGTGGCCGCGACATCAATGGCAGGGGCGCCCCGCACTGCACGGCGGGGCGCCCTTCCCACTGCGGAGCCGTTTCCCCGCCCCCGCCGGGTACGGATCTCGTCCTTCCGGTCCATGCGCCGAGAGCGGAAATGCTTGGCCGGTCCCGGGATCCGGTCAATCCTGGGAGTCATGAGCAATCAGCCCGACACGCTGTACGAGGCGGCCGGCGGCACGGACGCGCTGCGCCGCCTGAGCAACACGTTCTACGAGGCCGTGCTCGCCGACCCCCTGCTCGCCCCCGTCTTCGCCGACTTCACCCCCGCCCATATCGAGCACGTGGCCGTGTGGCTGTCCGAGGTCTTCGACGGACCCACCCGCTTCACGGATGAGCTGGGCGGTCATCAGGCCCTGCTGCGCGCCCATCTCGGACTGCACATCGCCGAGGAGCAGCGGCTGCGCTGGATGGAGCTGATGACGGACGCGGTGTCCAAGGAGCTCCCCGACGACGAGCTGCTGCGCCGCCGGGTGGTGGAGTACTTCGACTGGGGTACGAAGATCGCCCGCGAGGTCTCGGCCGATCCGCCCGGCACGGATCTCGGCGACCCCGGCCCCACCCCCCGTTGGGGCTGGAACGGACTGCGCTGACCGGGGCGCGTGCGCAGGGCCGGCCGGGGCCTGTGCGCAGGCGTGCGGGACGTGTCAGGCCTCCGCCGGCTCCCTCCGGCCGAGCTGCGCACCTGGCGGGAGCTGCTGCCGGATACGGCTCAGGGCGTGGTCGAAGTCACCGTCCGCGACCCCCGACTCGTAGGCCGTACCGCCGTAGTGCAGCGTCAGATTGAGGTCCGAGCGGTCCAGCGGGCCGCCGGGCCCGGACGGCTCCCCCAGCGTCAGCAGACAGCTGAGCGTCGCCTGTTGCACGGCGTCGTCCAGGTGGACGGGCAGCGGCATGTCCCATTCGAGTACGCAGGAGACCAGGACGGCGTCCGTGCCCTCCGCCCGCATCGCGGCGAATGTCGCGCCCTCGTACTCAACGCCCTTTATACGCGTGCGCAGTTGAGCGCCGCTCGCCGCTATGGTGACCGCTTCCGCGCCCTGCCGGTCGCGGTACCAGCCCGCCCAGACTTCCGTCGACTCCGATGACATGCGCGGACTGTAGCGGTACGGCCGCCTCCGCCGTACATCCGGCCTCCCTCAGGAAGGCAGCCGGGTGCGCTTTCAGGAGGCGGCGACCTCGTGTCCTGGCTCGTCCTTCTGCTTGTCGATGCAGAGCGTGCACTCGGGATTACGGCACGGACCCGGCTCCCACGCAGGGACGAACGCCCCGAAGATCTTCTGTCGCTTGATGACCGTACCGACAGGCTGTCCACAGGCCGGGCAGACGGGCTCGCTCTGCGGGCGCCGGTCGGCATGGTGTCCTTCACTGCCCATAACTCCAGAATATGACGGTATGGGCAGCCCGGACACCCCGGCATCGAAGCAGATGGCTACGGGCCCGATGGCGCCGAACCCGGTGTCCGGCGCGCTCAGCGGGTACGGCGGGTGACGAACTCCGCCAGCGCCAGCAGATCGCCCGCCGCCGTGAGGTCCGGCACCGCGCGGGAGAGCTCGTCGATCGCCCGGGACATCCGTTCGGCGGCCTGCAGCTGCGCCCAGTCCCGGCCACCCGCCGCGTCGACGGCGTCCGCGGCGCGGCGTACGGCGGCGGCATTCATCGGCCCCCGGTACAGCTGCGCCAGTTCTGCCCCGGCCGCCGTGCCCGACGCGAGGGCCGCGACCACGGGGAGTGACTTCTTGTGGGCCGCGAGGTCGGCCCCCGCCGGTTTGCCCGTACGCATCGGATCTCCCCAGATGCCGATCAGGTCGTCGATGAGCTGGAACGCCAGACCGGCCTCCCGCCCGAAGGCGTCCAGCGCCGCGGCCGCCTCCTCCCCCGCTCCCGCGTACAGCGCGCCGAGCGCGCAGGCGCAGCCGAGCAGGGATCCCGTCTTGGCCGTGGCCATGGCGAGGCACTCCTCCAGGGTGACCTCGTGCGGTGCGCGCTCCTCGAGGGCGCAGTCGGCCTGCTGCCCCGCGCACAGCTCGATGACACTGGCCGCGAGCCGCTCCGACGCGGTGACCGAGGCCGGGTGGGGATCCTCGGCGAACAGCCGTAGTGCGAGGGCCAGCATGGCGTCCCCGGCGATGATGGCGTCCGGGATGCCGAAGACCGCCCAGGCGGTGGGGCGGTGTCTTCGGGTGGGGTCCTCGTCGATGACGTCGTCGTGCAGCAGGGTGAAGTTGTGCGCCAGCTCCACGGCGGCGGCCGCCCGGACGGCCTGCTGCGGGTCGCCTCCCAGGGCCCGGCACGCCGCGAGGACGAGCGCGGGTCTGATGGCTTTTCCGGCGGAGCCGGCCGGGGTGCCGTCTGCCTGCTCCCAGCCGAAGTGATACAGCGCCACGCGGCGTATGGTGCCGGGCAAGGTGTCGATGGTGGACCGGAGTTGGGGATCGACAGCACTTCGGGTCCGCTCCAGGAGGATTCCTGCGTCCCTGCTCCCGACAGTGTCCGACATGGTCAACGGGGAGATCCTTTCGGGGGGGTTGGCTCACTCGCTCGGGCCGGCCGGAGCCGGTCGACCGGCCGGGCGTCGCGCCCGGCCGGGACGGAGGGGCGCGGCCGCCGCGCCCCCGGCTCGCCCGTCACCGCCAGCGGCTGACCTCCACGTTCTCCAGAACGCCGAGCGCATCCGGGACCAGGACCGCCGCCGAGTAGTAGGCCGTCACGAGGTACGAGATGATCGCCTGCTCGTCGATGCCCATGAAGCGCACGGACAGGCTGGGCTCGATCTCGTCCGGGATGCCGCTCTGACGCAGTCCGATGACGCCCTGGTCCTCCTCGCCCGTACGCATACAGATGATGGAGGTGGTCCGGGCCTCGGAGACCGGGATCTTGTTGCACGGGAAGATCGGCACTCCGCGCCAGGCCGGCACATGACTGCCGGCCACCTCCACACTCTGGGGGACCAGACCGCGCTTGTTGCACTCGCGCCCGAAGGCCGCGATGGCCCGCGGATGGGCGAGGAACAGCTTCGAACCGCGCCGCCGCGACAGCAGCTCGTCCATGTCGTCCGGGCTCGGCGCCCCGTCGTGCGGCTGCAGCCGCTGCCCGTAGTCGCAGTTGTGCAGGAGCCCGAACTCCCGGTTGTTGATGAGCTCGTGCTCCTGGCGCTCGCGCAGCGCCTCGACCGTGAGCCGCAACTGCTGCTCGGTCTGGTTCATCGGCTGGTTGTAGAGATCGGCGACCCGGCTGTGCACCTTCAGCACGGTCTGGGCGACGCTCAGTTCGTACTCGCGCGGGGATGCGTCGTAGTCCACGTACGTGTGCGGGACGACGGCCTCGCCGACATGGCCGGCCGACAGGTCGATCTCCGCCTCGCCGTACTTGTTCGTCCGCTGCTCGGGCAGTGCGGCAAGGCCCGCCAGATGCGTGCGCAGCGACTCGACGCGGTCTGCGAGGTTGAGGACGTCGTACCTGGACAGCACCAGTACGGTGCACGCCGTCGCTGCCCTGGCGGTGTACTGCCAGACGGCTTCGCGGTCCACGAGCGTTTCCTCGCCGAAGTACGCACCGTCGGCGAGGACGCCGAGCACCGCCTCGTCGCCGTACGGACCGGCGCCGATCTGCTCCACGCGGCCGTGGGCCAGCAGATAGATCCGGTCCGCCGGCTCCCCGCCCGCGGCCAGCACCTCACCGGCGGCGAAGTCCCGCTGCTCGCACCGCTGCGCGAGCTCCGTGAGCGCCGCCTCGTCTCCGAAGTCGCGCAGCGCGGGCAGCTCGCCGAGCTCGGCGGGGATCACGGCGACCCGGTCCCCGGTCTGCACGAATGTGACCCGGCCGTCACCGACCGAATAGCTGAGGCGGCGGTTCACCCGGTATGTACCGCCCTGCACCTGCACCCACGGCAGCATGCGCAGCAGCCACCGTGAGGTGATCTCCTGCATCTGCGGGGCCGATTTGGTGGTGGTCGCGAGGTTGCGTGCGGCTGCGGTGCCGAGACTCTGCTGGGCGCTCTGGTCACGGACCTCTTCGCCGACGGAACCAACCGAACCAACCGTCATATGACTCCCTCTCGCCTTCGATCGCTCACGATCACGGTTCTGACCTGCGACAGAAAGCCTTCCAGTACGGTGCGTGAGCCCGCCATCACACAAATGAGTGGGACTGGAACCGCCGCACCAGGGCAGTGGGCGGACCGGCTCGCGCACCGTCCGAACGAGGTGACCGGTGTGCCATGTCGCCGGGCCCGGGGCTGTCCGCCCGGCGGTCCGGGACCGGTCCCGGCCACCGCCCTCGGCGCCGGCTTGCCGACTCTCAGTCCGTGGGGCGCGGGCGGCTGTCCTCGTCGCCCGTGATCACCGCGACGACCGTCGTGCCGCGCGCGAAGGCCCCTTCCTCGGCGAGGGTCGTGAGGCCGAGCAGCATCTTGGCGACATAGACGCGTTCCACCGGCAGCCCGTGACGGGACTCGAAGTCCTCGGCAAAAGCATGGAGTTCGGGGGTGGTACGAGCGTAGCCGCCGCAGTGGAAGCGTTCGTCGAGCGACCAATGGCCGGCCTGACCGCCGAACGCCTCGGTCTGCAGGCCCCGCACCGCGTCGGCGAGGAACCCGCCCTTGAGAACCGGGAAGCCGAGCGCACGCTGGTCGTCGCCGAGGCCGGCGGCAAGCCCGGCGAGGGTGCCGCCGGTTCCGCAGGCGACGCCGACGACATCCGCGAGGCCACGCAGCTCACGGCCGAGCTCGACGCAGCCGCGCACGGCGAGGGCGTTGCTGCCGCCCTCGGGGACCACGTATGCATCGCCGGCCGACGACAGGTCGAGGATCCGGGCCAGCACCTGGCGGTCGTCCTTGGCGCGGTAGGTCGCGCGGTCGACGAACACCAGGCGCATACCGTCGGCCGCGCACCGGGACAGCGACGGGTTCAGCGGTCGCGTTGCCAGTTCGTCGCCGCGTACGACGCCGATCGTGGGGAAGCCGAGCAGCCGCCCCGCGGCGGCGGTCGCGCGCAGATGGTTGGAGTACGCGCCGCCGAACGTCAGCACCGGGCGCCCTTCGGCAACACGCAGATTCAGGGCCAGCTTGCGCCACTTGTTGCCCGGAAGATCGGGGTGGATCAGGTCCTCGCGCTTGAGCAGCAGCCGTACGCCGTGCCGGGCGAAGCGCTCGTCCGGCACCGGCAGCAGCGGCGAGGGCAGCCGCGGCCGCAGTGCGGCGGCGATGTCGAGCTCTTCCCGGGTCACCCACCCATTCTCACGTGGTCACGTCAGGCGCTCGCGGGCGCGGTCGCCCGCCCCGCTGCCGCAGCAGCGCCCCGGCCGGTCCCGGCCGGCACCCGCCCGCCACCGGGCGCCAGGAGTCCTCCCGGAGATCCGCCGCCCGTCGGGCCAGGCGTCAGGAGTCCTCCCGGAACGCCGCCGCCTCCTCCAGGTCCAGGCGGCGCAGCAGCGTGCGCATCATCTCGTCGTCGATCTGGCGACGGTTGCGCAGGTCGACGAAGACCTCACGCTCGGCGGCGATCATCTCCCGGGCGAGGCGCCGGTAGGTGTCGTCCGCGGACTCGCCGGTCTCCTCGTTGACCGCGCCGAGCCGCTCCCAGACGGAGTTGCGCCGGCGCTCCAGCACGGTGCGCAGCCGCTCGGCGAGCGGCTGCGGGAGGGTGTTGCGCGGGTCCGCCAGAAGCTCCTCCAGCTGCTCCTCGGCCGCCCGGGACGCCTCGCTCTGCGCCTGCGCCTCGGCCAGTGTCTCGGCGTACACGTCGCGGCCCGGCAGCTTCAGCACGCGGATCAGCGGCGGCAGGGTCAGTCCGTGCAGCAACAGGGTGCCGATCACCGTCGTGAAGGTGAGGAAGAGGATGAGGCTGCGATCCGGGAAGGGCTCGCCGTCCGAGGTCGTCATCGGGATCGAGAACGCGATCGCCAGCGACACCACGCCCCGCATCCCGGCCCAGCTGACGATCAGCGCCGCGGCCCGGTTCGTGTCCGGTTCCCGCGCTCTGACCCGTCGCGACAGGAAGCGCGGCAGGAACGTGGCCGGATAGACCCAGACGAAGCGCATCACCACGACGGCCACCAGGACCGCGACCGCGTACCAGACGGCCCTGTCGACTCCGTACGCGCCGAGGTCCTTCACGACGTACTGCAGCTGCAGCCCGATCAGGGCGAAGACCGCGGATTCCAGGAGGAAGCCGACCATCTTCCACACGGCCTCCTCCTGGAGCCGGGTGGCGAAGTCGACCTGCCAGGAGTGATGGCCCAGATACAGCGCGACGACGACCACCGCGAGCACTCCGGACGCGTGCACCTGCTCGGCCGCCGCGTAGGCGACGAACGGAATGAGCAGCGAGAGGGTGTTCTGGAGCAGGGGTTCCTTGAGATGGGTGCGCAGCCAGTGGATGGGGACCATCAGCGCCAGTCCGACGCCGACGCCACCGATCGAGGCCAGCGCGAACTCCTCGATGCCGCCGACCCAGCTCGCGCCCTCACCGATCGCGGCAGCCAGCGCGACCTTGTACGCGGTGATCGCGGTGGCGTCGTTCAGCAGGGATTCGCCCTGCAGGATCGTGGTGATCCGGTTGGGCAGTCCGAAGCGGCGGGCGACCGCGGTCGCGGCGACCGCGTCCGGCGGTGCGATCACCGCGCCGAGCACCAGCGCGGCGGGCAGCGGCAGACCGGGCACCAGCAGATAGGCGATGTAGCCGACGGCCACCGTCGCGAAGAGGACATAGCCGACCGACAGCAGCGCGATGGGTCGCCAGTTGGCGCGCAGGTCGAGGTAGGAGCTTTCGAGCGCGGCGGTGTGCAGCAGCGGAGGGAGCACCAGCGGCAGCACGATGCTGGGGTCGAGGGTGAAGTCCGGCACGCCCGGCACGAAGGAGGCGAGCAGTCCGGTCGTCACCAGCAGCAGCGGAGCGGGTACGGGTGTCCTGCGCGCCACTCCCGCGACAGCGGCGCTCGCGGCAATCAGCCCCACCAGTGGCAATGCGTCCACCACACCCACCTCGTCCGTCGGCTGCGTCGTAATCTGGCAATCATGAGCGAGTGCCCGCATGTAGCAGAACTGCCGCGCCCCGAGCCCGTGCCGTTGTCCGACACGTGTCCGCAGTGCAGTGCGGTCGGCAGCCACCCCGTGCAGCTGCGCATGTGTCTGGTCTGCGGACATGTGGGCTGCTGCGACTCCTCGCCGCTGCGGCATGCGACCGGGCACTTCGAGGAGACGGCGCATGCGGTGATGCGCAGTTTCGAGCCGGGCCAGCCCTGGCGGTGGTGCTTTGTCGACGGTTCGATCGTCTGACGTCTGGGTACGTCAACCATCCGCCGGATCCGCTCAATTGGGCGGCGCAGACCTCTAGCCACTGTCCGTACTCGTAGACTTACCATGAGTGACAGCCGTCGGCAGGGGTCCCGGCGACACGGCACCATGGATCGCGATAGCGTCGCCGGGCCAGTACCGGCTACGTATCGACTACGTACCGCAAGGCTCCGGGAGCTTTTTCCCGAAGCCCCGAAAGAGCTTGTGCCACCTTGGAGGTGAGGGTGTCCCAGATCGCAGGCGAGCCCGGGACCCAGGACTTCGTGGAAGTCCGGCTGCCCGCTGCGGGTGCCTACCTGTCCGTGTTGCGTACGGCCACCGCAGGCCTCGCAGCGCGCTTGGACTTCACCCTCGACGAGATCGAGGATCTGCGGATCGCGGTCGACGAGGCGTGCGCGATCCTGCTCCAGCAGGCCGTACCCGGGTCCGTCCTGAGCTGTGTGTTCCGGCTCGTCGACGACTCGCTGGAGGTGACGGTCTCGGCTCCGACCACGGACGGCCGGGCGCCGGAGCGTGACACCTTCGCCTGGACCGTGCTGTCGGCGCTGGCCGGCAAGGTCGACTCGTCGGTCGCCGAGGACCGTACGGTTTCCATCAGCCTGTACAAGCAGCGCGGCGCGGGACCCGGGCCGGCGTGAGCAACGGAAACGGGGACGGTCCGATGACGCAGGACGAGGAGCGCGGCCCCCGGGTGCTGAGCACGTCGGCCGGCATCCCGGACCAGCAGGCGCGGCCGCATCCGGCGGTGGACGGACCTGACGGCCGGACGGACGCGGCGGAGCAGGAGCGGGATGGGGGTACCTCCCAGGCGAACCTCTGGGGGAGGGCGGACCGGATGAGCGAGCAGCAGCACGAGCAGCCACAGCAGCAGCACCAGCCCCATGACCGCAGCGGAGCGCGGGCGATGTTCATCGAGCTGCGCAAGCTGCCCGACGGGTCGCCCGCGCGGGCGGAGCTGCGCAATCAGCTCGTACGGATGCATCTGCCGCTCGTCGAGCACCTGGCGCGGCGGTTCCGCAATCGCGGGGAGCCCCTGGACGACCTGACCCAGGTCGCGACGATCGGTCTGATCAAGTCGGTGGACCGGTTCGATCCGGAGCGCGGGGTCGAGTTCTCGACGTACGCGACCCCGACGGTGGTGGGCGAGATCAAGCGCCACTTCCGCGACAAGGGCTGGGCGGTCCGGGTACCGCGGCGTCTGCAGGAGCTGCGGCTCGCCCTGACCACGGCGACCGCGGAACTCTCCCAGCAGCACGGCCGCTCACCGACGGTGCACGAGCTCGCCGAGCGCCTGGGCATCTCGGAGGAGGAGGTCCTGGAGGGCCTGGAGTCGGCGAACGCGTACTCCACGCTGTCCCTGGACGTCCCCGACACGGACGACGAGTCCCCGGCGGTGGCGGACACCCTCGGCGCGGAGGACGAGGCCCTTGAGGGCGTCGAGTACCGCGAATCCCTCAAGCCGCTGCTGGAGGACCTCCCGCCACGGGAGAAGCGGATCCTGCTGCTGCGCTTCTTCGGCAACATGACCCAGTCGCAGATCGCGCAGGAGGTGGGCATCTCCCAGATGCACGTCTCACGCCTGCTGGCCCGCACCCTGGCCCAGCTCCGCGAGAAGCTCCTGGTCGAGGAGTAGGTCCCGGGGCGCGGCCCCGGACCGCGTGGCAGAGGCGACCCGGCCTGCGGGCCGCGGCACCGGTACCTGCCGCCGCCCGCGGCCGGGCATCCGCGTGGCGGGGCCGGCGCCTCGCGGGATGCCGTGCGGGCGCTACGCGTCGGTGCGCGTGTCCCCGATGCCCAGCGCCTCGGTCGTCGTCGGGTTGACCAGCAGGAACAGGCCCGTCACCGCCACCGCCGCGAGCACGACGCCCACCGGGATCAGGACGCCCGAGGCGCGCAGCAGGGTCCAGGCCGGGATCAGGGCGATCAGCTGAGTGATGATCGCCGGGCCCCGGCTCCAGCTGCGGCGGCGCAGCAGGCCGCGGGCAGCCGCGAGCGGGATCGCGCCGAGAGCGATCAGGGTCAGTCCGCCCGTCTCCGCCTGGGAGGGGCTGTCGGGGCGGCCCAGGAGCCCCATGACGAGCATGTAGAGGCCGCCCGCGGCCAGGGCCAGGCCTTCCGCGGCGCACACCGCGGCCGCGGCGGTCAGACGGGTGGGGCGGGGGCTCTGCTCATCACTCACCCCAGCAGGGTAGCCCGGGAGCGGGGGCCCGGAACCCGGGCTGGGCCAGGTACCCCTCAGTAGGTACGCTGCATCGCATGCGCGCACTCCTCGTGGTCAATCCGGCAGCAACCACCACCAGTGCCCGCACCCGTGACGTGCTGATCCATGCGCTCGCCAGCGAGATGAAGCTGGAGGCCGTCACCACCGAGTACCGCGGGCACGCCCGCGACCTGGGCCGGCGGGCCGCCGGGTCCGGCGAGATAGACCTGGTCGTGGCCCTCGGCGGCGACGGCACCGTGAACGAGGTCGTGAACGGACTGCTGCACGAGGGCCCCGACCCCGACAGCCTGCCCCGCCTCGCCGTCGTCCCCGGCGGCTCCACCAACGTCTTCGCCCGCGCACTGGGGCTGCCCAACGACGCCGTCGAGGCCACCGGTGCCATCCTGGACGCGCTGCGCGACCGGACCGAGCGGACGGTCGGCCTCGGCCTGGCGGCCGGTACTCCGGGTACGGAGGACGAGGGCGTCCCGCAGCGCTGGTTCACCTTCTGCGCCGGCTTCGGCTTCGACGCCGGTGTCGTCGGCCGCGTCGAACAGCACCGCGAGCGCGGCAGACGCTCCACCCACGCGCTCTACGTGCGCCAGGCGGTACGCCAGTTCCTGGACGAGCCCCACCGCCGGCACGGCATGATCACGCTGGAGCATCCCGGCGCCGACCCGGTGACCGACCTGGTGCTGTCCATAGTCTGCAACACCTCGCCCTGGACCTACCTGGGCAACCGCCCGGTGTACGCGTCCCCGGACGCCTCCTTCGACACGGCCCTCGACGTGCTCGGACTGTCCAGACTCTCGGCGCCCGCCGTGGCCCGGTACGCGACCCAGCTGCTCACTTCCACCCCCGAGCGCGGTCCGCACGGCAAGCACGCCGTCGCCCTGCACGACCTCACCGACTTCACCTTGCATTCCAAGGTCCCACTCCCCTTCCAGATGGACGGTGACCACCTTGGGCTGCGCACCAGCGTGACGTTCACAGGCGTTCGCCGTGCACTGCGTGTGATTGTGTGAGTGGAAGGGCCGAAAGTCCTTTATCTCGAACGTATGGGCTGGCCTCCACCCCATAGAAGTACGGCTGTGACCTAGTCGACACCGAGGAATCAAAAAAAACTTTCCGGAAGGGGTTGTATCCGCCGCCGAGGTTTGCGAATCTCTACATGGCGATCGGGACGGCCCGCAACATCGGCCCCACAGACCGCCGGAACCCCTCCTCGAACCCAGGACCACACCGGGCAAACCGGAAGTCGGCCCTTCCTTGGTGGGGGGATTCGTGAAAGCGTTCACATTCACAAGCAACCCGCACGTAATACCAAGGAGAGGTAGCAGCCATGGACTGGCGTCACAACGCCGTTTGCCGCGAGGAAGACCCCGAGCTCTTCTTCCCCATCGGCAACACCGGTCCTGCGCTGCTGCAGATCGAGGAAGCCAAGGCCGTCTGCCGTCGCTGCCCCGTCATGGAGCAGTGCCTGCAGTGGGCGCTCGAGTCCGGCCAGGACTCCGGCGTCTGGGGTGGCCTCAGCGAGGACGAGCGTCGCGCAATGAAGCGCCGCGCCGCTCGCAACCGGGCACGTAACGCCAGCGCCTGACGCCCCCTGCTACGAGCCTCAGCCGGCGGCGCGTACAGCGAGTACGCACTCACCGCCCCCGAGCCGCAGCGCGCAGTACCCCGAATGCGCATCTCGCACATGCGAGCAACGTGAGCTTCGAGCCCCGGACCGTGATCCACGGTCCGGGGCTCTTCGCTGTGTGCGGGCCCGGCGACATCGCCGGGAGGGCAGTGGGTCAGGGGGCTTGTGGACCAGGCATGATCCAAAAGCTCCTAACGCTTGCCGGGTACGGGGATGTCGAGGACGACCCGGGTGCCGCGGCCCGGCTCCGGGACCGGGACCATGTCGAAGGTTCCGCCCAACTCCCCTTCCACCAGGGTTCGTACGATCTGCAGCCCCAGGTTGCCCGCCCGCTGCGGGTCGAAGTTCTCGGGCAGTCCGCGGCCGTCGTCCTGGACGGTGATCAGCAGCCGGCCGGCATCCACGCCCAGATCGCCGCGGACCGCGGCGACCTCCACGGAGCCCTGTTCCCCTTGCGCAAAGGCGTGCTCGAGGGCGTTCTGCAGCACCTCGGTCAGCACCATGGACAGCGGCGTGGCGATCTCGGCGTCCAGGATGCCGAAGCGTCCGGTGCGCCGGCACTCGACCTTGCCCGGCGAGATCTCCGCCACCATCGCGATCACCCGGTCCGCGATCTCGTCGAACTCGACCCGCTCGTCCAGGTTCTGAGACAGCGTCTCATGCACGATAGCGATCGAGCCGACCCGCCTGACCGCCTCGTTGAGCGCCTCGCGGCCGCGTACGGAATCCATCCGCCGGGCCTGCAGCCGCAGCAGCGCGGCGACCGTCTGCAGGTTGTTCTTCACCCGGTGGTGGATCTCCCGGATGGTCGCGTCCTTGGTGATCAACTCCCGCTCCCGGCGGCGCAGTTCGGTGACATCGCGCAGCAGGACCAGGGAACCGATCCGTACACCCTTGGGCTTGAGCGGAATGGCCCGCAGCTGGATCACCCCGCCGTTGGACTCGACCTCGGTCTCGCGGGGTGCGTAACCGCTGGCGAGTTTGACCAGGGCCTCGTCGACCGGACCGCGGGACGGGGCGAGTTCGGCGGTGATCTGGCCGAGGTGCTGGCCGACCAGATCGGAGGCGAGACCCAGGCGGTGGTACGCGGACAGGCCGTTGGGGCTCGCGTACTGGACGACGCCGTCGGCGTCGAGCCGGATGAGCCCGTCGCCGACGCGCGGGGAGGCGTCCATGTCGACCTGCTGGCCGGGGAAGGGGAACGCACCTGCCGCGATCATCTGGGCAAGGTCCGACGCGGACTGGAGGTAGGTGAGCTCCAGGCGGGAGGGGGTGCGCACAGTGAGCAGGTTCGTGTTACGGGCGATGACGCCGAGGACGCGGCCGTCACGGCGTACGGGGATGGACTCGACCCGTACGGGGACCTCCTCGCGCCACTCCGGGTCGCCCTCGCGCACGATCCGGCCCTCGTCGAGCGCGGCGTCCAGCAGCGGGCGGCGGCCACGGGGGACGAACTGGCCGACCATGTCGTCGTGGTAGGAGGTGGGCCCGGTGTTGGGCCGCATCTGGGCAACGGAGACATAGCGGCTGCCGTCGCGGGTGGGGACCCACAGGACCAGGTCGGCGAAGGAGAGGTCGGAGAGCAGCTGCCACTCCGACACCAGCAGATGGAGCCATTCGAGGTCGGACTCGCTGAGAGCGGTGTGCTGGCGGACGAGGTCATTCATGGAGGGCACATGTGCGAGCGTACCTGTGTGATGAACCGGTTTCCCCGTCCGCCCGTGGTGGGGTACGGGCCGCCAACTATGCTCTGCAGGAGGATGGACAGGAAAAATGGTCTAGTCCACAATGAAGTACACGAAGCCTCCACCCTCCCCGCACAGGAGGGTGGACCGGGGTACCGGCGCTCTCTGCCCTGACTGCGCCGAGACCTCCTGCACGGCCGAACGGGACCGCACACCCCTCGGCCGGGAGCTCCGGGCTGCGGTGCCGGACGGGTCGAGGGTCCCGTCACGGCGCCGCGGCCCGCGGGTGGCCCCCTTTCTTCTGCGCCCCTCGCACTGCTCGGCCCCAGGAGCCTCAGAAGCTTCGGGCCGTCGGCCGGACTCCGTCCCGCGAACCCGCGCCGACGACCGACCGAGCTCCTCAGTACCACCTGCCTGTTCCGCTGCCGCTGCCCAGCGACGCGGCGACCTGCTCCTTCGCGCGCGAAGCGCCGACGCCGCTGCCGGGAAGGCGCAACGCGAGGCCCCCGCGCGCAGCGACGCAAACCCCCTTGGGGGCAGGGATGAAGCTCAGCGCGTCTCCGTCACCTTCGCCAGCGCCCTCGGGGCGTCCGGGTCCTGGCCGCGGGCGATCGTGACCTCGTAGGCCAGCAGCTGCAGGGGCAGGATCTCCAGGATCGGCTGCAGTTCCTCGGGGACACCGTGCGTCGGCAGGACGAAGCCCGCCGACGCCGCCTCGACGTTCTTCGCGGGGCCCACGACCATCAGGTCCGCGCCACGGCCGCGCAGCCGGTCGAGGACCGGCTGGAGCGCCTCGCCGCCCTTGCCGTCGGGGACGATCGCGATGACCGGGGAGATGTTGTCCACCATGGCCAGCGGGCCGTGCAGCAGATCCGCGCCGGAGTACGCCAGGGCCGGGACGTAGCTGGTCTCCATGAGCTTCAGCGCCGCTTCCTTCGCCGTCGGGTACCCGTAGCCGCGCGAGGTGATGACCATGCGCTCGGCAAAGCGGTAGCGCGCGGCCAGCCGGCGCACCTCGTCGCGGCGGTCCAGGATGCGCGCCGCCAGTTCCGGCAGCATCTTCGCCGCGAAGCCCTCTCTCTCGCGCAGGCCCTCCCCGAAGAAGTAGAGGGTGAGCAGCGAGGCGGTGTACGTCTTGGTGGCCGGCAGCGCCCTCTCCGGACCCGCCAGGATGTCGATCTGGAACTCGCAGACCGCCGCCAGCGGGGACCGAGGGTTGTTGGTCACCGCGAGGGTGACCGCGCCGGCCTCCCGCGCCGCGTTCGCCGAGGCCACCAGATCCGGCGAGCCGCCGGACTGACTGACCGTGACGAACAGGACGTCGGTGAGGTCCGGCCGGGCCCCGTACGCCGTCGTCGTGGACATGGACGTCAGCCCGCACGGCAGCCCGAGCCGGATCTCCAGCAGGTACTTCGCGTACAGCGCGGCATTGTCGGACGTGCCGCGTGCGGCCAGCAGCACGAACCGCGGGCGCTTCGCCGCGATCGCGGCGGCCACCTCACGGATCGCGGGCGCACCCTCCTCGATGATGTGCCGCAGCACCGCGGGCTGCTCCGCCATCTCGCCGGCCATGATCCGGCCCGGATGCTCGCTGTTCTCGGCAGGCATCGTGTCGGACATGCTGGGTGCCTCCAGGGACGCTCCGGGTGCCGGGCGCAGAGGGCCTGTGGGCACTCGCCCGGCACGGCAGGTCCGCATCGGTCAGGCTCCGGCCCCCCGGCCGGTGATGACCTCCGCGGCGGCGCGTCCGCAGACACGGGCGGCGCCGTGGGTCGCGATGTGCAGGGCCCCCTTGGGTGCGGCCCGGTCCAGGCCCATTTCGACCACGACCGTGTCGGGGCGGGCCGCGAGCAGGCCGTCCAGGGCCTCGGCCATCCAGGGGTGGCGGTGGACGTCGCGTACTACAGCGACGATCCTACGGTCCGCCGCGACCGCCAGCACATCTGCCACCAATGCGGATGTATCGGTCCCGGCGCCGTAGGTGCCGGTCCCTGTGCCCGGAAGCATCGCGGCCAGTTCCGAGGCGAGACCCCACGGGGTCTCGTCGCCGACGGCGATGTTGGCGACCGGCGTGAAGGCGGCGACGTACGGGGCGTCGGTCAGCGGCCCGTACGGCACCTCCCCCGGTGTCACCCGTACCGAGCGGCGCGCGGCGACCAGCCCGATGTCGGAGCCCGGGACCCCTGCCTCCGTCGCCGCGCCGGGCTCTGCCGAGGCACTCCTGGCCCGTCGCGTCCAGTCGGCGAGAGTGCGCACTCGCGCCGCCGCGTCGGCCAGCCGCTCCTCGGGCAGTTCGCCGTCCCGTACCGCGCCGACCAGCGCGTCGCGCAGGCGCAGTACGGTCCCCTCGTCGGCCAGGCCGCCACCGACGCAGATGGCGTCGGCCCCGGCGGCGATCGCGAGGACGGAGCCGCGCTCGATGCCGTACGTCGACGAGATGGCCTGCATCTCCATGCCGTCGGTGACGATCAGCCCTTCGTAGCCCAGCTCTTCGCGCAGCAGCCCGGTGAGGATCCGCGGGCTCAGGGTCGCGGGACGGTGCGGGTCGAGCGCGGGCAGCAGGATGTGCGCGCTCATCACCGCTTTGGAGCCCGCCGCGATGGCCGCGCGGAAGGGCAGCAGCTCACGGGCATGCAGCGTGTCCGGATCCACGTCGATGCGGGGCAGCGCATGGTGCGAGTCCACATTGGTGTCGCCGTGCCCGGGGAAGTGCTTGGTGCAGGCGGCGACTCCGGCGGCCTGGAGGCCTTCGATGTACGCGACGGTGTGCCGGGCGGTGAGTTCCGTGCCGGCCCCGAAGGACCGGACGCCGATGACCGGGTTGTCGGGGTTCGAGTTGACATCGGCGGAGGGTGCCCAGTTGAGGTCGACCCCGCACCGCGCGAGCCGGCGGCCGAGTTCACGCGCCACCGCCCGGGTCAGGTCGACGTCGTCCACGCACCCGAGCGCGTAGTTGCCGGGAAAGGACGATCCCGTGCGCACCTCGAGGCGGGTGACATCACCGCCCTCCTCGTCGATGGCGACGAGCACGTCGTCCCGCTCGGCCCGCAGTTGTGCGGTGAGCGCGGCGAGTTGTTCCGGGGTGGCGATGTTGCGGCCGAACAGGCCGACGGCACTGAGTCCTTCACCGATCCGGCGCAGCAGCCAGTCGGGCGCGCTGGTGCCGATGAAGCCGGGCTGAAGCACGGTCAGGGCGTCACGGGTGAGGGTGCCCGAGGATCCACGCAGAAGAGTCGTCATGGGGCGGCGTCATCCCTTCACTGCGCCGGCCGTCAGGCCCGCGGCCATCTTGCGCTGGACGAGGAGGAAGAGGATCACGATGGGGACGGCCATCATCGTGGCACCGGCCATCATCGGTGCGTATTCCGTGCCGTGCTTGGTGGAGAAGTTGCCGAGCCAGACGGTGGCCGTCTGGTTCTGCTGGCTCATCAGCATCAGCGCGTACAGGTACTCGTTCCAGGCCTGGATGAACCCGTACACCGACGTGGCCACCATGCCCGGGGCAAGCAGCGGGAAGACCACGCGGACGAAGGCGCCGGTGCGGGTGCAGCCGTCGACCATCGCCGCCTCCTCCAGTTCCTTGGGGATGTTGACGATGAATCCGCGCAGCGTCCACACCGTGAAGGGCAGGATGAAGGTCAGATACGTGATGATCAGGCCGGTGAGTCTGTCGTACTGACCGAGGTCGTTGAGCAGCAGGAAGACCGGGATGATCATGGCGACCAGGGGCACCATCTGGACGGCGAGGATGCCCACGATCACGATCTTGCGGCCGCGGAAGGCGAACCGGGAGATGGCGAGCGCGGCCAGCATGCCGACCACGACGCCGATGGCGACCACGGCGAGCGAGACGGTCAGGCTGCGCCCGACCGGCCCCCAGAAGTCGGCGACGTCGAAGGCGCGCTCGAAGTTCTCCAGGGTGAACGTCCTGGGGAAGAAGTGCGGGTCGGGGTCGATCGCGTCCTTGGCCGGCTTGAAGGCCGTGTTGAGCATCCAGTAGACCGGGAAGCCGGCGATGACGACGACCAGCAGGCCGAGCAGATTCCAGCCCGCCCTGCTCTTGCGGGGCTTGGTGGGCCTGCCGGGGTGGCCGGCCTTCCCGGGACGGCGTACGGCAGCGGGTGCCGCGGCGTTCGTGGTCACTCCACCTCTCCGATCTTGAGCATCTGGCGCATGTAGACGGCGACCACGCCGAGCAGGAGGATCACGGTGACGAGGGCGATCGCCGAGCCGCCGCCGTAGTCGTTGACCACGAAGGCCTTGTCGTACGAGTACGTCGTGAGCACCTGGAACTCGGCCTCCGGGTGGCCGTTGCGCATCACGAAGACCTGCGGGAAGACGCCCATGTCCCAGATGAGCGAGAGCGTCGTGAGCATCACGATGATGGGCTTGAGGACCGGCAGGGTGACATAGCGGAAGACGCCCCAGGAGCCGGCGCCGTCCAGGCGGGCGGCCTCTTCGAGTTCCCTGGGCACCTGGGTGAGTCCGGCGCTGAGCGTGATGACGACGAAGGGCACGGCGCCCCACACGACCAACAGCATGATCACCGCGAGACCCTGCGTGCCACTGGCGAACCAGTTGTGCCCGATCATGTCGACGCCGGGCAGTCGGCTCAGCAGCCAGTTGAGAACGCCGTAGTCGGTGTCGAAGAGCCATTTGAAGATCGCGGTGGCGACGATGATGGGCATGCCCCAGCTCGCCACGAGCGCGATGTTGATGAGGGTCTTCACCCAACCGGAGACGCGCTGCAGCAGCAGGGCGATCAGCATGCCGAGCACCATGGTGAGGACGACGGCGCCGCCGGCGAAGATCACCGTGCGGACGACGACGGCCCAGAACTCACCGTCCCCGAGGATTCTCGTGAAGTTGGCGAAGCCGACGGATTCGGCCTCCTGGAAGCCCCACAGCTGTGGCTGCCCGAATTTCTGGAAGGAGAGGGTGACCAGCCGGACCAGCGGATATCCGAGGACCAGCAGGAGGACGAGCAGGCAGGGCGCGAGCAGGGTCCACGGCAGCGCGGCCCCGCCCGTGCGCCGCTGCTTCCCCGGCTTTCCGGCTCCCCCGGTCCCGGCCCCGGCCTTCGGGGCTGTCGACGGCCGCGCGGGCGGCACCTTGGCAGTGGTTGTTTCAGCGGCACTCATCCGGCGCTCCTCAGCGGTCCCTCTCCTCGTACGGGAGCAGGGCCCCGTCGTCGCCCGACGGGGCCCTGCGGCAAGGTCACTTGGTGTTGATGACCTTGTCGATCGCGGCGTCCGCGGCCTTCGCGGCGTCCTCGACCGACTTCTTGCCCGTGCCGATCTCCTGGAGCATGGTCTTCAGGGTCTGGGCCTTCTCGACCTGGCCCCAGCCCGGTGCCATGGGCACGAACCAGCTGGACTCGGCCGCGGTGGCGGGGACGACCGTCTTCGGGTCGTTCTTGAGGGTCGCGAGGTCCGTCTTGTTGTTGGGCAGGTTGCCCTTGGCGAGCAGACCCTTCTGGCCCTGGGCGCCGGTGAAGGCGTTGATCCACTCGGCCGCGACGTCCTGCGCCCTGGACTTGACCGGGACGGCCAGGTCGGAGCCTCCGAGGAAGACGGGCATGTTCTTGCCGGACGGGCCGGGCATCACGAAGTTCTCGAGGTTGCCCTTGAGCTTGCCGGTCTTGTCGTTCTTCGGGTCCTCGGCGGTGGCGCCCTCCCAGGCCGCGCCGAAGATCATGCCGGCGTTGCCCTGGCCGTACACGATGTAACGGTCCGACTCGTCCTTGGTCTTGTCGGCCTTCATGTACGAGTCGAGGATCTTCTTGTACTCGTTCAGGCCCTTGAGGGACTCAGGGGACGAGAGGCTCGCCTTCCACTGGCCGCCGTCCTTTGTGGCGATGGCGCCGCCCGCGTCGTAGACGAAGGACATCGCGGCGTACCAGTCCGGCGAAGGCTGGTACCAGGCGCTGAACTTGGCGCCCTTCTTCTTCTGGATCCTGTCGAGGGCGGCGGTCAGCTCGGCGTACGTCTTCGGCGGAGCCTTCACACCGGCCTCGGCGGCGACGTCCTTGCGCCAGTTGCCCACGCGGCCACCGGCGTAGTACGGGACACCGTAGGTCTTGCCGTCGTAGGTGACGGACTCCTTGAGGCCGTCCAGCCAGGCGTCGGACTGGTCGAACTTCGACGGGTCGATCTCGGCGAACGCACCCTTGACCGTGTACCCGAGCATCTCCGTGTTGCCCATCTCGACCACGTCCGGAGCCTTGTCCGTGGCGAGTACGGCGTCGAGCTTGGCGTTCTTGTCCGGCCAGCCGTAGTACTCGTGCTTTATCTTCAGGCCCGGGTGCTTCTTGACCACCGCGTCGTCGGCCGCCTTGACGAGGTCGGGCCAGTTGTTCTGGGCGTCGACCGTCAGCCAGACGGTGATCTCCTTGACGTCGCCGCCGGCCTTGTCCCCCGGCTTCTCGCTGTCGGACCCACACGCCGCAATGCCGACCATCATGCCCGCGACGCCGATCGCCGCGATGAGCTTGCGCTTCACGCCATCCTCCTCAGGGATGCTGCAACCCCCCGCCCACCGCGAAGACATACGGAGGCAATACGCCGAGTACTGCTCGTGGGGCTGGGACCTGGCCTCTAGTGGTTTAGACCAGTACCGGGAGCTTGGCCTAGACCTTTAGGGGTGTCAAGGGTGTATAAGAAGGGCTGTCGTGTCCGTTATCGGACCGACACCTGAGGGAGGGCGACGACCTGCGGCCGGTCCGTGCCACCATGTGAGCCGCTACAGACGGAGGAGCCGGTGACGGCAGGATCGCAGCAGTCGGGAAGGCGGGGTATGGCCACGGACGGGGGCGGCACGGACAACGAGGGCGGGGCACAGACCCGTACCGCACGCGTGCCCAAGTACTACCGGCTCAAGAGGCACTTGCTCGACATGACGGAGACGCTGCCCCCCGGCACGCCCGTACCGCCCGAGCGCACACTCGCCGCCGAGTTCGACACCTCGCGCACCACCGTGCGCCAGGCACTCCAGGAGCTGGTCGTCGAGGGCCGGCTGGAACGCATCCAGGGCAAGGGCACGTTCGTCGCCAAGCCCAAGGTCTCGCAGGCGCTCCAGCTCACCTCGTACACCGAGGACATGCGCGCCCAGGGCCTCGAACCCACCTCGCAGCTGCTGGACATCGGCTATGTCACGGCCGACGACACGCTGGCCGGACTGCTGGACATCTCGACCGGCGGACGGGTGCTGCGCATCGAGCGGCTGCGCCTGGCCAGTGGTGAGCCGATGGCCATCGAGACCACGCATCTGTCGGCCAAGCGCTTCCCGGCGCTGCGCCGCAGCCTGGTGAAGTACACCTCGCTCTACACCGCGCTCGCGGAGGTGTACGACGTCCGCCTGGCCGAGGCGGAGGAGACCATCGAGACCTCCCTGGCCACCCCGCGCGAGGCCGGCCTGCTCGGTACGGACGTGGGCCTTCCGATGCTGATGCTCTCGCGCCACTCGCTGGACGCGCAGGGCGAGCCGGTGGAATGGGTGAGGTCGGTGTACCGGGGCGACCGCTACAAGTTCGTGGCGAGGCTGCAGCGTCCACAGGACTGAGGGCGGGGGCCGCAGCACCCCGGCCCCCGGCCCGGACCGCCCTCGACCGCATGGCGCCGCGACGGACGTCGCGGCGCTATGTCGCGGTTTCCTCCGCCGTGCCCAGAGCCTGAGCGCAGTCGTTGCCGTACCGATATGCGGACGGGGGTGACTCGGTTCGAAAGCCTCGCCTACATTTCCCTGCGCGTTACAGGTACAGGTGATCAGCATGGGACGGAGACAACGATGTCCGCAGTGCCCGAGGCGCCCGAAGCGCCCGAACCGCCACAAGCGCCCGAACTGAACCAGCCCGCCGTCACACCGGTGCGGGTGGTCATCGCCCTCTGCCTCATCGCGCCCTTCGTGGCGATGCTCTGGGTGAGCTCCTACGCCAAGGTCGAGCCGACGTTCATCGGCATGCCGTTCTTCTACTGGTACCAGATGCTCTGGGTCCTGCTGTCGACCGCGCTGACGATGGTCGCGTACCAGCTGTGGCAGCGTGACCAGCGCGCCCGCAAGGGCGGTGCGTCGCAGTGAACGACGGCGTGAACGGCGTCGCACTCGGCGTCTTCGTCTTCTTCTTCCTGGCCGTCACGGCCGTGGGCTTCCTGGCCGCGCGCTGGCGCAAGGCCGAGAACGAGCACAGCCTCGACGAATGGGGCCTGGGCGGCCGGTCGTTCGGCACCTGGGTGACCTGGTTCCTGCTCGGTGGCGACCTCTACACCGCGTACACCTTCGTCGCCGTCCCCGCGGCCATCTACGCGGCGGGCGCGGCCGGCTTCTTCGCCGTGCCCTACACGATCCTCGTCTACCCGCTCATCTTCACCTTCCTGCCGCGGCTGTGGTCGGTGTCGCACAAGCACGGGTACGTCACCACCTCCGACTTCGTGCGCGGGCGTTTCGGCTCCAAGGGCCTGTCCCTGGCGGTCGCCGTCACCGGCATCCTCGCCACGATGCCGTACATCGCCCTGCAGCTCGTCGGTATCCAGGCGGTGCTGGACGTGATGGGGGTCGGCGGCGGTGAGACCACCCACTGGTTCGTCAGGGACCTGCCGCTGCTGATCGCCTTCGGTGTGCTGGCGGCGTACACGTACTCCTCCGGGCTCCGTGCCCCGGCGCTGATCGCCTTCGTCAAGGACACCCTGATCTACATCGTGATCGCGGTGGCGATCATCTACATCCCGATCAAACTCGGCGGCTTCGACGAGATCTTCGCCAAGGCCGGTGAGAAGTTCGCGACGATCAACGAGGCGACAGGCAAACCGGCCGGCGCGCTGGTACCCGGCGAACTCGGCCAGTGGGGTTACGCCACGCTGGCGCTCGGCTCGGCGCTCGCGCTGTTCATGTACCCGCACTCGATCACCGCGACGCTGTCCTCGCGCAGCCGCGAGGTGATCCGCCGCAACACCACGATCCTGCCGCTGTACTCGCTGATGCTGGGCCTGCTGGCGCTGCTCGGCTTCATGGCGATCGCGGCCGGTGTGAAGGTGACCAACGGCCAGCTGGCGATCCCGCAGCTGTTCGAGAACATGTTCCCGGCCTGGTTCGCGGGCGTGGCCTTCGCTGCCATCGGCATCGGCGCCCTGGTGCCGGCGGCGATCATGTCGATCGCCGCGGCGAACCTCTTCACCAGGAACATCTACAAGGACTTCATCAAGCCCGACGCGACCCCGGCGCAGGAGACCAAGGTGTCCAAGCTGGTCTCGCTGCTGGTGAAGGTCGGCGCACTGGCCTTCGTCCTGACCATGGACAAGACCGTCGCCATCAACTTCCAGCTGCTGGGCGGCATCTGGATCCTGCAGACCTTCCCGGCCCTGGTCGGCGGTCTGTTCACCCGCTGGTTCCACCGCTGGGCGCTGCTCGCCGGCTGGGCGGTCGGCATGGTCTACGGTACGGCGGCCGCTTACGGTGTCGCGAGCCCCACCCAGAAGCACTTCGGCGGCTCCTCCGCCCAGATCCCCGGCATCGGCGAGATCGGCTACATCGGCCTCACCGCGTTCGTGCTGAACGTCGTTGTCACCGTGGCCCTCACCTTCGTCCTGCGGGCGGCCAAGGCCCCCGACGGCGTCGACGAGACCAGCCCCTCCGACTACACGGCGGACGCGGGCGACCCCGGCGTCACGGTGGAACTCCCGGCGGCGACAGCGGGCGCGGGCCACTGACCGTTCTGTCACCGGGCCAAGGGCCGTCGCATCTCCCGCCCGGGAATGCGGCGGCCCTTCGCACAGGACGGGGAAGGCGTCCCCGGTATCGGCCTGTTGGCGGACGCCCAGGATCTTTGGGGCGTCTCACATACCTCCTGACACAACATGTGGGGGGTGACGCAATGAGCCGCCCCCACATGTATGCTCATGCTCGCTGTCGCCGCAGGGGAATCCGGTGAAAATCCGGAACTGTCCCGCAACGGTGTGCTGTGGTGCGCTTTGCCGTACCCGCGAGTCCGAGCACCTGCCGACGGTGCATCCGGTTCGACCGATCCGGGTGCCAGGACGTCCGGGCCTCGCGGTTGGGCCGGTGGACGCCGTGCGCCGTGCTGCCCCGATGCGGCACGTACGCCCCACGGCCCTCCCCCTCCCCCGCCGAACCGGATCCGAGCGAGGGAGCACCACGTGACGATCGCGCCAGCCGATCCGGTTTCAGGAACCGTCGAGCAGGCGGCCGACGGTCCCGGGACCGCGCTGCTGCGGACCCTGACCGACCTCACGGCCGATCTGCCCGACACCGACCCGGGCCGGGTCGCCGCCGCCGCACTGCGCGGCCGGCACTCCGGATCGGACGAGGCCGAACTGCACTCCCTCGCCACCGACGCTGCCGCCGGGCTGATCTCCGAGGACCCCTCCTACTCCCGGCTCGCCGCCCGTCTGCTGACCCGCACCATCGCCGAAGAGGCGGCCGGGCAGGGCTCGGTGTCGTTTTCCGCCTCGGTCGCGGTAGGACACCGCGAGGGCCTGATCGCGGATCGTACGGCCGAGTTCGTCACGCTGCACGCGGCCCGGCTGGACGCGCTCGTCGACCCGGGCGCCGACGACCGGTTCGGCTACTTCGGCCTGCGCACGCTCTACAGCCGCTACCTTCTGCGCCACCCGATCACCCGCAAGGTCATCGAGACCCCGCAGCAGTTCATGCTGCGCGTGGCCGCAGGCCTTGCCGAGGACGAGTCGGTCCGCGCCCTCGACGAAGTGGCCGCACTGTACGGGCTGATGAGCCGGCTCGACTACCTGCCGTCCTCCCCCACGCTCTTCAACTCCGGTACCCGCCACCCCCAGATGTCGTCCTGCTATCTGCTGGATTCCCCGCTGGACGAACTGGACTCCATCTACGACCGCTACCACCAGGTGGCGCGGCTGTCGAAGCACGCGGGCGGCATCGGGCTCTCGTACTCCCGCATCCGCTCCCGCGGTTCACTCATCCGCGGCACCAACGGTCACTCCAACGGCATCGTTCCGTTCCTGCGGACGCTGGACTCGTCGGTCGCCGCCGTCAACCAGGGCGGCCGCCGCAAGGGCGCGGCCTGCGTCTATCTGGAGACCTGGCACGCGGACATCGAGGAGTTCCTGGAACTGCGCGACAACACCGGCGAGGAGGCGCGGCGTACGCACAACCTCAATCTGGCGCACTGGATCCCGGACGAGTTCATGCGCCGGGTGAACGCGGACGCCGACTGGTCGCTGTTCTCGCCGGCGGACGTCCCTGAGCTGGTGGACCTGTGGGGCGACGACTTCGACGCCGCGTACCGCAAGGCCGAGGCGGACGGGCTCGCCCGGCGCACCATCCCGGCGCGTGAGCTCTACGGACGCATGATGCGTACGCTCGCCCAGACCGGCAACGGCTGGATGACCTTCAAGGACGCCTCGAACCGCACGGCGAACCAGACCGCCGAGCCCGGCACGGTCGTCCACTCCTCGAATCTGTGCACCGAGATCATCGAGGTGACCGACGACGGGGAGACCGCGGTCTGCAACCTCGGCTCGGTCAACCTGGGCGCCTTCGTCACCCACGACGCCGGCGCCGGGGAGGAAGTGATCGACTGGGAACGGCTGGACGAGACCGTCCGTACGGCCGTGACCTTCCTCGACCGTGTCGTCGACATCAACTTCTACCCGACCGAGCAGGCGGGCCGGTCCAACGCCAGGTGGCGCCCGGTGGGCCTCGGCGCCATGGGCCTCCAGGACGTCTTCTTCAAGCTGCGGCTGCCCTTCGACTCGGACGGGGCGAAGGCCCTGTCGACCCGCATCGCCGAGCGGATCATGCTGGCGGCGTACGAGGCGTCCTGCGACCTTGCCGAGCGCAACGGCCCGCTGCCCGCCTGGGAGCGGACCCGCGCAGCGCGCGGCGTGCTGCACCCCGACCACTACGACGTCGAGCTCAACTGGCCCGAGCGCTGGGCCGCGCTGCGTGAACGCATCGCCACGACCGGCATGCGCAACTCGCTCCTCCTCGCCATCGCGCCGACCGCCACCATTGCGTCGATCGCGGGCGTGTACGAGTGCATCGAGCCGCAGGTCTCCAACCTCTTCAAGCGGGAGACGCTGTCCGGTGAGTTCCTTCAGGTCAACTCGTACCTGGTGGACGAGCTGAAGAAGCTGGGCGTGTGGGACGCGCAGACCCGCGAGGCGCTGCGCGAGTCCAGCGGCTCGGTGCAGGGCCTGAACTGGGTCCCGGCAGACGTACGCGCGCTCTACCGCACCGCCTGGGAACTCCCGCAGCGCGGCCTCATCGACATGGCTGCGGCCCGTACCCCGTTCCTCGACCAGTCGCAGTCCCTGAACCTGTTCCTGGAGACGCCGACCATCGGCAAGCTCAGCTCGATGTACGCGTACGCCTGGAAGCAGGGCCTGAAGACGACGTACTACCTGCGCTCCCGGCCGGCGACCCGGATCGCCCGCGCGGCCCGGTCCGCCACGCCGATCCCCGTACAGCAGGCGGCCGAACCCGACGCCGTCGCCTGCTCCCTGGAAAACCCCGAGTCCTGCGAGGCCTGCCAGTAATGCCCACCCGTCACCCGGCCACCACCCCCGACGGACGGCGCTCCGCGCCGACGGTCACCCCCGAGAAGAACCTGCTTGACCCCGGCTTCGAACTGACTCTGCGCCCCATGCGCTACCCGGACTTCTACGAGCGCTACCGGGACGCGATCAAGAACACATGGACCGTCGAGGAGGTCGACCTCCACTCCGACGTCGCCGACCTCGCCAAGCTCTCCCCGGGCGAGCAGCACATGATCGGCCGCCTGGTCGCGTTCTTCGCGACGGGCGACTCGATCGTCTCCAACAACCTGGTGCTCACCCTCTACAAGCACATCAACTCCCCGGAGGCGCGGCTGTATCTGAGCCGCCAGCTCTTCGAGGAGGCTGTGCACGTCCAGTTCTATCTGACGCTGCTGGACACCTACCTCCCCGACCCGGACGACCGGGCGGCCGCCTTCGACGCGGTCGAGGAGATCACGTCGATCCGGGAGAAGGCCCAGTTCTGCTTCAAGTGGATGGACTCCGTCGAGAAGATCGACCGCCTGGAGACGAAGGCCGACCGCCGCCGCTTCCTGCTGAACCTGATCTGCTTCGCGGCCTGCATCGAGGGCCTGTTCTTCTACGGCGCGTTCGCGTATGTCTACTGGTTCCGCTCCCGCGGCCTGCTGCACGGTCTGGCGACCGGCACCAACTGGGTGTTCAGGGACGAGACGATGCACATGAACTTCGCCTTCGAGGTCGTGGACACCGTCCGCAAGGAGGACCCGGAGCTGTTCGACGACGAGCTCCGGCAACAGGTCACCGACATGCTGCAAGAGGCCGTCGAGGCGGAGCTGCAGTTCGGACAGGACCTGTGCGGCGACGGCCTGCCGGGCATGAACACCGAGTCGATGCGCGAGTACCTGCAGTGCGTCGCCGACCAGCGCCTCACCAGGCTGGGCTTCGCCCCGGTGTACGGCTCCGAGAACCCGTTCTCCTTCATGGAGCTCCAGGGGGTCCAGGAGCTGACGAACTTCTTCGAGCGCCGCCCGTCGGCGTACCAGGTCGCGGTCGAGGGGTCGGTCGACCTGGACGAGGACTTCTGACCGGTGCCGTACGGGGTGCGCGCCATGGACGGTCCGGTTCGAACATGGCTCATGGCGTGCGCCGCCGCGCCGCTGACCGTCGCCGCGGGCCTGGGAATCCGGTCCGCGGCGACGGGCGATGCCGCCGAGTACGCGGGGACGCGCTCTACACGGTGCTGGTCCTCACCCTCGTGGTGGTGTGCGCCCCGCGCGTGACGCCCTGGCGGGCGGCCGGGATCGCGCTGGGCGTCAGCTGGGCCGTGGAGTTCTTCCAGCTCACCGGTGTCCCGGCCGGGCTCGCCGCTCACAGCACCTTCGCCCGGCTCGTCCTCGGCACCTCCTTCGATGCTCCCGATCTGTTCTGGTACGCGGTCGGGGCCGCGGGAGCGGCCGCCTGCTGGGCCCTGCTCCGGGCGGAACGTTCCGGTTCCCGCGGCCGGCCGTCGTTCCGAGGTGCCCGGCGTACCCGGTGAAGGAAGGGCCGGCGCGGGAAGGCCTCTCGGTCAGATCCCGCAGCTCGACGCGGACCAGTATCGGCTCGCGCGGTGGTCGACATGGGTGTGGTCGCTGTGGCCCGGATAGCCCGGCCCCAGAATCCCGTTGAAGCCGTGGTTGCGGGCCTGCTGGGCCAGCTTGCACAGGGAGTGCGGTCCCGCTCCGAGGTCGGCGGCGTCACCGTACAGATGGCGGCTGCCCGCCGCCCCGCCGACCGCGTCGTTGCATGCCTGCGAACGGAAGCCGCTGGTCACCGTGAGGGGCTGGTCGCCCAGCGCGTGCCGCATGGCTTCCAGTTTCCACATGGTGCGCAGCGCGTTGGACTTGGCGGTTCCCGCGCTCACCGCGCCGCCGGCCCAGGTGGTGTTGCAGTCGTTGAGTTCGGCATAGCTGAAGTGGATCGGGGTGCAGTCGCTGTCCTGAAGGGCGTAGATCTTGTTGAAGGTGCCGGTCCCGGCGACGCCGTCCGCGGGGAGACCGTAGGCGGACTGGAAGCGCTTGACCGCCGCGGCGGTCGCCGGGCCGTAGTCGCCGTCGATCGCGAGGACCGCTCCGTACCCCGGATATCCGGCGACCCGGATCTGGAGCTGGGTGACATCGGCGCCGGAAGTGCCCTGGGAGAGGGGGCGCGACCAGGTGTAGCAGCCGTCCGCCCGGGCGGCGCCGGCCGCCGCCACGACCCCGGCCAGCGATGCAGCCATGAGCATGACAATAGCGACCAACAGTCGTGCGGTTCGTCGGAACATCGAGCCTCCATACCGTGAGAGAGGTGTACGGCAGAGACTGGCGGGCCGGTTGACGCGCGTCAACAGCCCCTGCCCCGGCGTCATTTGTCGACCCAATGGCGCCCTCCCCCACGGCAACGGCCCCACTCGACGTGAGCGGGGCCGTGGTGTGTCCGAGCGGTCAATCGTTGGCGACGACCGGGTAGCGCGGTGTGCCCTCGGCCATCTGGCTCAGCGCGTCCTTGCGGTCGCGCTTGGAGAGCCGGTCGATGTACAGGTACCCGTACAGATGGTCCGTCTCGTGCTGCAGGCAGCGCGCGAAGTACCCGGTGCCGCGGACCTTGATCGGGTTGCCTCGGGCGTCCTGGCCGCGCACCACCGCGTAGTCGGGACGGGCCAGCGACGCGTACGCCGTCGGCACGGACAGGCAGCCCTCGTTCGAGTCGTCGAGCACGCGCTGGTCCGGAGCCAGCTCCTCCAGGACCGGGTTGCACACGACGCCGGTGTGACGTACGCCCTCGTCGTCGGGGCAGTCGTAGACGAAGACCTTCAGGTCCACGCCGATCTGGTTGGCGGCCAGACCCACGCCCTCCGCCGCGCGCTGGCTGGCGAACATGTCGTCGATCAGCGCGGCGAGCTTGTCGTCGAACTCGGTGACGTCCTTGCACTCCTTGTGGAGGACTGGGTTGCCGACGACCGTGATCGGCCGCGCGGCGCCGCGCTCGCAGTACGCCTGCTCGCGCTCCTCGCAGTTCTCCGTGTCCACGACGAAACCATCGTTGACCTGCTGGTCCGTCTCCTGCTGCGACTGCTGCGACGCCATGTCAGCCGTACGCCCTTCTCACTACCCGTTGCCCGACCCGATGCCCGGTCACTCCTGTGTCCGTACAGCCTACGGGCAGGACTCAGCAGACTTCCTCGAGATCCCGCCACTCACGGGAGTCCGGACTGTCCGCGACCCAGCCGTCCAGCAGGCCCCGGACCAGGCCGGCGGGCGCCGCGATCCCGCACTCGCGCTCGGGCGACCACAGATCACCTGCCGTGCGGTGGCCCAGCGGCCCGGGGTGTCCCGGCTCACTGTGGTCGTGCGGGTCGAGGTGCTCGCCCTCGCCCTCGGCGCTCGGCATCCGGCTCTCGGAACAGGCCCGGCACAGCAGCCGCACCGAGGAGGACCAGTCCTCGGCGGCGAATCCGGCGTCGGCGGCCAGCCGCTCCAGGGCGTCCCGGTCGGACTCGGTGGCGGCCTCGAGCAGGACCACCCAGGTGGGCACGGGCGACGGTGCCCAGAGCTCGATCTCGTCGAAGACGGGGTAGGAAGGCCCCGCGCTGGTGATCCGCTCGCCGTTCGGTACGCCGTCGTGGAGCACCACCTCGCCCCAGCGCCGCCCGGAGGACGGCAGCGGGATGGACAGCACCTCTATACGGGCGGGGTCGAGTCTGCGGCCCCACACCACCTCGGCCTCGCCCTCGGGCGAGAGGCGGACGGCGGCGCTGCCCAGGTCCATGCCGACGGGCTCGCCGTGCGGAACGGCGGATCCGGGGACCTTGAGCCCGTATGCCTGCCACGCGCGGCGCGCGAGCGGCCAGTCCTGCAGAGCGGTGGCGGCGATCCCCACGTTCCACCAGTCCGGGGCGCCGGTCTCCTTGTCGAGCAGGGCGACGGCGCGCAGGCCCGCGGCCCGTGCCTGCTCCCAGTCGTGCCGGAACTTGTGCAGCAGCGCGAGATTGAACCAGGACTCGGACAGCCAGGGCTCCAGGTCCGCAGCGCGCGTCAGCAGGGCGCCGGCGTCCTCGTACCGGCCGTCGCCGATCAGCGTGAACGCGCGGTCGGTGGCCTGCCGCCACGAGGCGGAGGGCCGATGCCGTACCTTCCCGAAGATCCTCACGATTCCCGCCTGCCGATCGCTCGGGTCACTGCCCCCGGACGCATGCCTGTGTGCCAGCTTGTGTGCCTTCTTTCGCATCCAACCATGCCCGGTCGCAGGCTCGCTCATTACCCATGGGTTACCCCGGCGGAACCGGGGCCAGACCGCCTCGGGCAAGGACTCTGGCAAGGGACTCGACGACCTCGGGCTGGTAGTCGTGCCCGGTGCCGAGCCGCAGCCGCTCCAGTGCGGTGAGCGCCCCGCCCGCACTTCCTCCGCTTCCCCCGGTCAGATCGTCGTATGCATTGACGGCACGGACGATCCGGGCGGGCAGCGGCTGGTCCCGGTAGGGGTCGGCCTGCTGCTCCACGACGGCGGCGACGGCCGCGGGGACACCGGTCTGGCGGACCACGGCCCCGCCCAGCAGCGCGATCCGCCGCTGCTCGGCGACCGGCAGGCCGGCGGTGGCCCCCTCCGCGACCGGGTCGAGGAGGGAGAGCTGCCCGATGTCGTGCATCAGGGCCGCGTACTCCAGCACGGTCAGATCGGGACCGGAGAGGCCCATCTCACGTCCCACGGCGGTGCTGAGTGCGGCGACCCGGTGGGCGTGGCCGGGCCGGGTGTATCCGGCGATCTCGGTGGCGCGGGCGAGCGAGGCGATGGTCTGCCGGTAGGTGGTTCTGACGGCCGTGTACCGGCGGAACGACAGCTGGGTCAGCAGCAGGGGCACACAGAACACGGGCAGCGCCCACAGCCCGGCGACGGCGACGGCGAGCGCCATGACCGCGCCGGTGGCGCAGACGGCCGAGCCTATGCCGAGCAGCGCCCGCAGCTCGTCGCGCAGCAGTGGCCCGTACGGGACGGGGGTGCCCCCCATGCGTCTGACGCCGTGGGGGAGGGTGCGGGCCCTCAGCAGCGCGGCGGTGAGTACGGCGTCGCAGAGCGCGGTGAGCACCAGCAGGACCAGCAGAAAGAGGGCGTAGTACGGCCCGTGCCCGGCATGGCGGTCCAACTCCCTCGAGTTGTATAGCGGTTGGAAGCACACGGCGGCGAAGCCGGCCGTCAGCACCCGACGCACCACGTGATCGAGAGAGGGCCCTCGCCCGCGGGCGACATGCGGTACGGCCCCCGCGAGCGCGCCGGCGAGCACGACCGCGACGACCTGCAGTACGCCGTGGCTCGTGGGCTGCCCGGCGCAGTCCCCGAGCAGGGCGTACGCCAGTGCTCCCGCGGACCCGAGCGGTGCGGGCTCTCTCCCCCATGGCTCTTCGAGCACGGGGGGTTCCCCCACCCCGGGCAGGGACCCCGACCGCGCGAGTTCCCCCACGGCGATGAACACCCCGAAGGCGAGCGCGATCCCGCGCTGCTCCAGCCCCGCCCATGCGACATGACCGAGCGCCGCCGCGGTCAGACCGAAACTGGCGGCGTACACGATGACGACGAGGCCCCCGGGGCGGCGCCTCATCCCTGCCCCTGCGGTGTCCCTGCCGCGCCCGGTGCCGCCTGACGGCGCCCTCACCCGGCCCGCACCCGCCACGGCGGCGGGACGGGCCCGGGCGGCGCCTCACCTGGCTCCTGCCCTCGCGGCGCCCCCACGGCCATCGCCTCGTCCGACGTCACGGATGTCTCCCAGCCGTGCCGTGCCAGCGCCCGCACCAGGGCCCGCACCATCTGCGGATCGAACTGGGTCCCCGCGCACCGCTCCAGCTCCGCCAGCGCCACCGGCACCGGTCTCGCTCTGCTGTAGGACCGGGTCGAGGTCATCGCGTCGAACGCGTCCGCCACCGCCACCACCCGTGCGAACTCCGGGATCTGGCTGCCGACGAGGCCGTACGGATAGCCGCTGCCGTCCATCCGCTCGTGGTGGTGCAGGATCGCGGCCCGCGCCTCGCCCAGGAATCCGATGCCGCGCACCATCTCGTGCCCGTACTCCGGATGCAGCTCGATCACGCGCCGCTCCTGAGGCGTCAGTGGCCCGTCCTTGCGCAGCACCCGGGTCGGCACTCCGAGCTTGCCCACGTCGTGCAGGATCCCGGCGAACCGGAGCACTTCCAGCCGGCCTTCCTCCATGCTCAGTTCGCGTGCGATCAGCACCGACGCCCGCCCCACGCGTTCGCTGTGCCCGCGGGTGTACCGGTCCTTGATGTCGACCGCCTGCACCAGCGCCCTGATCGTCGCCTGGTGTGCGGCACGTTCACGGTGGTACTGCGCGAAGATCCAGCAGGAGATGTACATCGGCAGCAGCACGAACAGCGCGGACACCGGCCCGTACGGACTGCTCCACAGCACCGCCATCATCAGTCCGGCGAGCCCGTGCACACAGTGCGGCGCCGACGATGCCGGCAGCAGCCCCCGCCAGGCGCTGCGCAGCGGTACCCGCTCGGCCGTGACCCGGATGCCCCCCTCGAGCACCGTCAGCACCAGACAGAACGCGAGCGCGCCGCCTGCCGCCGGCAGCAGCGCGAACGGAAAGTCCGGCGCGCGCAGCGTGTGGTCACCCCCGAGCAGCAGATACACCTGCCCCGCTGCCCAGGTCGGGGGGGCCAGCTGGGCCGCCCGCCAGATCCGCCGGGCTGTTGCCGGGGGCCGGTCCACCCGCCCCAGCAGTGCTCCGGGTACGGGGACGAGGGCGGCCACGGCGGGCGGCAGCAGGAATGCCGCGGCGAGCAGTACGGGGAAGAACGACCCGGCACTCACCGGGACCGAGTCGCCGAGATAGCGGCAGCGCGCGGGCAGCTCGCACACGGCGTACAGCGCGGCGAGCAGCAGCACGGTGCTCCATGGCACCCCGGCTGCCCATGCGGCCGGGGCGGCACACGCCGCCGCGGACAGCACGGCGCCCGCGATGTACACACGAGCTGCCCTGGGTAAGGCCGTCACTGCCCCGCACCCTCCTCACATCGAGCGCCACGCTAGCGAGTTGAGGGGGGACGGGCTGCCGTTCGCCGCCCATTCGCACGTACGAGTGACATACGCACAGGGTGCGCCGCGCTGTGCGCGGCGCACCCTGTATGTGCATGCGTTCCTGGGCGGGCTGTGCTCCGGCCCTACTCCTGGGCCGTCGCCACGTCCTGGTCGGGCACCGCCTGGCCCGAACGGATCAGATCGATGCGCCCCATGACCTTGGCACGCAGATCGCTCGGCACGTCGTCATGCCCGCAGCACCGCTTGACCAGCTTCTTCACGGCCTGCTCGAGTCCGTACTTCTCCAGGCACGGGGAGCACTCCTCGAAGTGCACCTCGAACTTGGTGCAGTCGCTGTCGGGCATCTCCCGGTCGAGGAACTCGTAGAGGTGGTCCAGGACCTCTGAGCAGTCCGTCTCATGCGGCTCTCCGCAGCTCATGAGCCCGAGCCTTTCACGTCGTTCGACTCCCCCGCACCGGCCGGGACGAGCCCGCGGTCACGGGCGTAGTCCTCGAGCATGCCGCGCAGCTGGCGGCGGCCGCGGTGCAGGCGGGACATCACCGTACCGATGGGTGTCCCCATGATGTCCGCGATCTCCTTGTACGCAAAGCCTTCTACGTCCGCGAGATAGACCGCGATCCGGAACTCCTCGGGGATCGTCTGCAGTGCCGCCTTCACGTCCGAGTCCGGCAGGTGGTCGAGGGCTTGCGACTCCGCTGAGCGCAGTCCGGTCGACATGTGCGACTCGGCGCGCGCGAGCTGCCAGTCCTCGATCTCCTCCGCCGCACTGCGCTGGGGCTCGCGCTGCTTCTTGCGGTAGGAGTTGATGAAGGTGTTCGTGAGGATCCGGTACAGCCAGGCCTTGAGGTTCGTGCCCTCGCGGAACTGGTGGAAGGATCCGTACGCCTTGGCATACGTCTCCTGCACGAGGTCCTCGGCATCGGCCGGGTTACGTGTCATGCGCAGCGCGGCCGAGTACATCTGGTCGAGAAAGCCGAGGGCGTCCCGCTCGAAACGGGCATTGCGCTCGGCGGTCGTCTCCTCGGGCTGCTCCGCCTGGCCGTCGTCGGTCCCTGCGTCGGTCCCAGTGACCGGACCCACCTCCTCCAACGCTGTGACGGGACCGAGTGCGGACCCGCTCGAATCGGAGAATAGTCGACCATGCTCCGACGAGGCCTGCCGATCCGTTCCGCCCGCCGCCCGAGCCCGCTCGGCCCTGCCCATGGAAAGCACTGTCCAGTCGAGCCCGGTCGCGCGCCCGGCTGTCGGGCAGAAGGTCGTACCCATGTGGCGGACTCCCTACTCCATACTCTGTAGCTGACGTTCAGACATTCGCCACAACAGCGACCGCACGCGCATCATTCCCACCGTCTCCGTGTCCAGTCCCGCACGGCGTCGGTGATCATCTGCAGGGTCTCGGCCTCCCCGACACCGGCCCGCTTCGGCACGGCGAACCCGTGATCCCCGTGCGGGACTTCCACCAGCTCGTATGCTCCATCGGGGAACTCGTCCGGGCGGCCGAAGGGGTCGTTGCCGCCCTGTACGACAAGGGTGGGCACACCGGCGTCGAGGAGCTCCTGGACACGTGATCTCTCGGGGCGGCCGGGCGGATGCAGGGGGAAACTCAGCGCGAGCACACCCACGGCACCGAGCTCGACGGCGGTCCGACACGCGACGCGCGCCCCGGCACTGCGCCCACCGGAGACGACGGGCAGCCCCGCTTTCTCCAGGACGGGCCATACGCCGCGCCAGCCGACGTCCAGTGTCCTGGGCGCCGGTGCGACCTTCTTCCCGGCGACACGCCACGGCTGCTCGACGAGCGCGACGGTCACACCGTGCGCGGGCAGCACCTCCGCGACCGCCTTCAGGTCCCGCGCCTCGATACCGCCCCCGGCCCCGTGCCCGAGGGCCAGCACGCCCCGCGCCTTGTCGGCCGGCCACCAGCTGACGCGGGCGTCACCGGCCTCGGTCCGAACGATCTCAACCCGACTCACGCGGCCCATGCTCCCCCATCGGGGCACGCGACGCGGCGCGCCCACGCCGGGCCCGGAGGTCCCCGGGGCCCTGCCCCCGGTCACGGGACGGGGCCGCGGACGAGGCTCTGAGGCGGGTCGGGGGAGCGTGGGGGAGGCGTCAGAACAGCGTGGCCACCTCGGGGCCCGCGAGTTCCTCCAGCAGCTCAGGGCCGTTGTTGCGGACGTTGCTGACCGCCGTCGTCACCGGATACGCCCGCATGAGCCCGCCCTCCGGCGGCTCCAGCAGCATCCGCAGGTCCTCCAGGTCCGTACGGGACGGGTCCAGCCAGGCGTCCCACCGGTCCGGTGTCAGCATCAGCGGCATCCGCGGGTGGATGTCCGACAGCGACCGCGGCCCCTGTGCCGGGGCCACCCCCAGCGGCCCCTTCTCCGCCTCGGTGGTGATCACCGAGCACGTCACCCACCAGGCCCGCGGATGATCGTCCGGCAGTGTGCGGTCCCGCCAGAACTCGTACAGGCCCGCCATCGCGAACACGGACCCGTCCGACGGCGTCACGAAGTACGGCTGCTTACGCGGCCGCTTCTTCCTGCCCTCGACCTCGAGCTCCCGCTCCTCGGCGCCGGTCACCCACTCGTAATAGCCGTCCGCCGGGAGGATGCAGCGCCGGGAGACGAACGGCCTGCGGAACGACGGCTTCTCGTGCACCGTCTCCGCCCGCGCGTTGATCATGCGGGCCCCGCCCTCCGGCGACTTGGCCCACGACGGCACCAGCCCCCACTTCAGCGTCCGGAGCTGGCGAACCGGACTCCGGTCCTCGGCGTCTTTGAGAGGACGTTCGAGAATCGCGTAGACCTCCTTGGTGGGCGCCACGTTCCAGTCGGGCGCCAGCGTTTCCTCCGGCTCCCACTTCTCGACCTCGAACAGGCCCACGAGATCCTCGGGCCTACGACTCGCCGCATACCGTCCGCACATAAGTGCCACACTGCCACTCCCGCAAGCCGCCCGACCACCATCCCGAGGAGCCCGCCCGAGACATGGACAGCACACACTCCTTCATTGCCTCGGGCATGCCCCTGGGCATCACCTCGGTCGCCGACCTGTGGGACCGCGTCTTCGGCAGCCAGCCCGCCCCCGAGCAGTGGCTCGTCATCGCCACGGCCGTGGTCGCGCTGGCCGCCGTGACACCTGGGGCCGCCTGGCGGTTCTCGCGCAACGCGGTGACCATCGCCCACGAGGGCGGCCACGGCCTGATCGCTCTGGTCACCGGCCGCCGGCTGCAGGGCATCCGGCTGCATTCGGACACCAGCGGGCTGACCGTCAGCCGCGGCAAGCCGACCGGCCTCGGCATGATCCTGACCGCGGCCGCGGGCTACACCGCCCCGTCGCTGTTGGGCCTCGGCGGGGCCTGGCTGCTCGCCGCGCACCACATCACACTGCTGCTCTGGCTGGCCACCGCGCTGCTGCTGGCAATGCTGATCATGATCCGGAACGCGTACGGCGTGTTCACGGTGGTCGTCGCCGGAGCGGCGTTCGTGCTCGTGTCCTGGCTGACCGAGCCCGGCGTCCAGGCCGCCTTCGCCTATGCGGCTGTCTGGTTCCTGCTGCTCGGCGGCGTACGGCCGCCCTTCGAGCTCCAGTCCAAGCGGAGGCACGGCGGGGCCCCTGACTCGGATGCGGACCAGCTCGCCCGGCTGACCAACGTGCCGCCGGCCCTGTGGCTGTTCCTCTTCCACGCCGTGTCGCTCACGTCCCTGATAGGCGGCGGCCGCTGGCTGCTCGGACTCTGACCGAACCGCCGCGGCCCTTCGTGGCCCATTTGCCCCGGTTTCAGTGCTTCTGATCAAGATCGGGCCTCGCGTCGAGCCACTAAAGTGAGGCCCATGACCGAAAGCTCCGTGCAACCCGCCCTCTGGCCCGCCCCGCTCGCGACCGGCGCCGTCGAAGCGACGGTCACCGTGCCCGGCTCGAAATCGGTCACCAACCGGGCCCTGGTGCTGGCCGCGCTGGCCGCCGAGCCCGGCTGGCTGCGCCGTCCGCTGCGTTCCCGCGACACCCTGCTGATGGCCTCGGCCCTGCGCACGCTGGGCGTCGGCATCGAGGAGACGGTCTCCTCCAGCACCACCGGAGGCGCCGGTGAAGCCTGGCGGGTCATCCCCACCGGGCTGCACGGCCCGGCCACCGTGGACGTAGGCAACGCCGGTACGGTCATGCGATTCCTGCCCCCCGTCGCCGCCCTCGCCGACGGCTCGGTCCGCTTCGACGGCGATCCCCGTTCGTACGAGCGCCCGCTGAACGGTGTGATCGACGCGCTGCGCGTACTGGGCGCCCGCATCGACGACGACGGCCGCGGCGCCCTGCCGATGACCGTGCACGGCGGCGGCGCGCTGGACGGCGGACCGGTCCGGATCGACGCCTCCTCGTCCTCGCAGTTCGTCTCCGCCCTGCTGCTGTCCGCACCCCGGTTCAACCAGGGCGTGGAGGTACGCCACGTCGGCGGCAGACTCCCTTCCATGCCGCACATCCGGATGACCGTCGACATGCTGCGCGCGGTCGGCGCACAGGTCGACGAGCCGGAGACCGGCGGTGAGCCCAACGTCTGGCGGGTCTCACCGAGCGCGCTGCTCGGCCGGGACCTGACCGTCGAGCCCGATCTGTCCAACGCCCAGCCCTTCCTGGCGGCGGCGCTGGTCACCGGTGGCCGGGTCACGATCCCGGACTGGCCGGAGCGCACCACCCAACCCGGTGACGCGCTGCGCGAGATCTTCACCGAGATGGGCGGTTCCTGCGAGCTGACGACGACCCCGGACGGCACCGCCCTGGTCTTCACCGGCAGCGGGCGTATCCATGGCATCGACGTCGACCTCGGCGAAGTCGGAGAACTGACCCCCGGCATCGCGGCGGTCGCGGCGCTCGCCGACTCCCCGTCCACGCTGCGCGGCGTGGCGCACTTGCGTCTGCACGAGACGGACCGGCTGGCCGCCCTCACCAAGGAGATCAACGAGCTCGGCGGCGATGTCACCGAGACCGAGGACGGCCTGCTGATCCGCCCGCGGCCACTGCACGGCGGCGTCTTCCACACCTACGACGACCACCGGATGGCCACGGCAGGAGCGATCATCGGCCTGGCGGTGGAGGGCGTACAGATCGAGAACGTGGCGACAACCGCCAAGACCCTGCCGGACTTCCCGCAGATGTGGACCGGAATGCTCGGGGCCTGACGATATGCGCCGCTACGGCAAGCACACCGACGAGGACGACATCCGGTCGCGCCCCAACCGCAAGGGCAACCGGCCCCGCAGCAACATCCGCCCCAAGCACGAGGATGCCGCCGAGGGCATGGTCCTCACCGTCGACCGGGGCCGACTGACCTGCCTCGTCGAGGACCGGGTCGTGCTGGCGATGAAGGCGCGCGAACTGGGCCGCAAGGCGGCCGTGGTGGGCGACCGGGTGGGCATCGTCGGGGATCTCTCCGGCGCCAAGGACACCCTGGCCCGCATCGTGCGTATCGAGGAGCGCCGCTCGGTGCTGCGTCGCACGGCCGACGACGACGATCCGTTCGAGCGTGTGGTCGTCGCCAACGCCGACCAGCTCGCGATCGTGACCGCGCTCGCCGACCCCGAGCCGCGCCCGCGCCTGATCGACCGCTGTCTGGTGGCGGCGTACGACGCCGGCCTCGAGCCGCTCCTGGTGCTCACCAAGTCCGATCTCGCCCCGGCGGACGAACTGTTGGAGATGTACGGGGCACTCGGTGTGGCCCATGTGGTCACCACCCGCGAGGAGTTCGTGGACGGCCTTGCCGCGGACCGGGTTCGTGAGTATCTGATCGGCCGGACGACCGCGTTCGTCGGCCACTCGGGCGTCGGCAAGACGACCCTGGTCAACGCCCTTGTCCCGGAGGACAGGCGCCGCACGACGGGCGTGGTCAACGCGGTCACCGGCCGGGGCCGGCACACCACGACATCGGCACTCGCCCTCCCGCTCGCGGACAAGGAGGGCGGCTGGGTGATCGATACGCCGGGCGTGCGCTCCTTCGGGTTGCACCATGTCGACCCCTCCCGGGTCATCCAGGCCTTCCCGGATCTGGAGCCCGGCACGCAGGGGTGCCCACGGGCCTGCTCGCACGACGAGCGGGACTGCGCGCTGGACCAATGGGTGGCCGACGGCCATGCCGATCCCGCGCGGCTGTACTCACTGCGGCGTCTGATGTCCACCCGTGAGCGACGCGAAGGTGACTGAGTCAGGCACGTTTGCGGATCGTCGTTGCTGGTAAGGGCATAATCGCACCAAGTCAGACGAAGCGGTCACCGACCTATGCGGAGGCACAGACGATGTCGTGGCTGCTGGTCGTGGTCGCCGGACTTCTGGAAACGGGCTTCGCCGTCTGCCTCAAGCTGTCGCACGGTTTCACCAGGCTCTGGCCGACGATCGCGTTCGCCGCGTTCGCGCTGGGCAGTTTCGGGCTGCTGACGCTCGCGCTGAGGAAGCTCGACGTGGGTCCCGCGTACGCGGTGTGGACGGGCATCGGCGCCGCAGGCACCGCGATCTACGGAATGGTCTTCCTCGACGACGTGGTCTCCACTCTCAAGATCGTCTCGATCACACTGGTGATCGTCGGCGTCATCGGTCTGCAGCTCTCGGGCTCCTCGCACTGAGCACGGCGCCCAGGGCCCCGCGTACGAGCCGGTCGACGCCCTCGCCGACCGGTGCGACGACATACGACAGGGCGAGCCGCACCGCCAGCTCACAGCGCTGCGCCAGCTCCGCCCGCCCGTCCTGGCACCCGGCGCCGAGGGCGGTGACCGACCGGTCCCGTACCGTGGCGACCAGGTCGGCCGGGGCCGGCAGCCTCGCATCGGCCCGGCGCTGTGCGGGCAGTCCGCAGAGCACGGCGCCCTGCCGCACCGGCCTGGGCGCCGGCATCCGCTCCCCCCAGCAGCCGGTCAGCAGGGCGCGCAGCAGCGGCCTTTCTCCGGCCTCCGCCACGGTCCACTGCGCCAGGGCCACCAGCCGGTCGCCGGCCTCGGTCCGCTGCGCCAACACCCGTTCCACACCGTGCAGGTACCTGTCCGCCTCCCGCCGGACAAGAGCGCGGGCGAGGCCGTCCTTGCTGCCGAACTCGTTGTAGAGGGTCTGGCGCGAGACACCGGCGGCGGAGGCGACGTCGACCATCCGCACCGCGGACCAGGGCAGGTCGCCGAGTGCCACGAGCGCTGCGTTCAGCAGTGACTCTCGGGCTGCGGGCATCGTCGCCTCCCCTGCCGGGCGGCTCCGGGCGCGCACTCCCGGCGGGGGGTGTGGGTCCGGACTCTCGGCACAGAGTTGACTCGCGCTCCTCCACTGTCAATAGCCGTGACGCAGGCGCCGCCGGGCCGGCGCCGATGGCGCCCCGCCGCAGCCCGGGAAGGGAGCCACGTGCACCGATAGAGTGGCGGCCATGCCCGATTACCACGATGATCTGCGCCTTGCCCATGTCCTCGCGGACGCCGCCGACGCCGTGACCATGGAACGGTTCAAGGCTCTGGACCTCAAGGTCGAGACCAAGCCGGACATGACACCGGTGAGCGAGGCGGACAAGGCGGCCGAGGAGCTGATCCGCGGGCATCTTCAGCGGGCACGGCCGCGCGATGCGATCCTCGGCGAGGAGTTCGGCATCGAGGGCACGGGGCCACGCCGCTGGGTCGTCGACCCGATCGACGGAACCAAGAACTACGTGCGCGGCGTTCCGGTCTGGGCGACGCTGATCTCTCTGATGGAAGCGGGTGCCGATGGCACTCCGGGCTTCCAGCCGGTGGTGGGTGTCGTCTCCGCCCCGGCGCTGGGCCGCCGCTGGTGGGCGGCGAAGGGCACGGGCGCGTACACGGGCCGCAGCCTCTCCTCCGCGAGCCGGATCCGGGTCTCCGAGGTGGAGCGGATCCAGGACGCCTCGTTCGCGTACTCCTCGCTGAGCGGCTGGGAGGCGCAGGGGCGGCTCGACGGGTTCCTGGACCTGACCCGCGCCTGCTGGCGCACCCGGGGGTACGGCGACTTCTGGCCGTACATGATGGTCGCCGAGGGCTCGGTGGACATCTGCGCGGAGCCGGAGCTGTCCTTGTGGGACATGGCGGCCACCGCGGTCGTCGTCCAGGAGGCGGGAGGCACCTTCACCGGCCTCGACGGCCGGCCGGGACCGCACAGCGGCAACGCCGCGGCATCGAACGGACGGCTCCACGAAGAGCTGCTGGGCTATCTGAACCAGCGCTATTGAGTGAGCCGCAGGTCAGGGACCCGTGCACCCTCTTGGGCCGTCTCAGGGCCGTCGGCGGCAACATCGTCCTTCCTGAAGACTCGATCAACGGCGGCCCGAGTGCGAGCCTCACTCGACGGCATCAGATGCGTATAAGTGCGAAGGGTGAAGCCGGGGAGGTGCCGCGCACAGCGCGGCGGCGCCGGCCGGACGCCGCCGCGCTTGCCGTGTCGACCAGGTGTGCCGATCGATCGGCCGCCCACGGGACAGGCTCGCCCTTGGGTTCGGACGTGGAGTCCCCAAGCGATCGAAACAAGGAGCTTGCACATGGGTCCTGACACCACGACACGGTCCCCGCTGGGAACCTCTGCCCCGTCGAGCCAGGTGGATGGCCGGCGGCACGATCGCCTCGCTCGCGCTGGTCCTGGCGGCCGGGGTGCCAGTCCGGTCGCGGCCGTGGCTCACAGCATGGGTGGACGCGTAAGCGCGACGAGCGGCCCGGGTGGCGCAGCCGACCGGTGCCGCGGGTCCAACAGGCGTAGGTGCCACGGGACCCACTGGCCCGACGGGTGCTACGGGACCGACCGGGGCGACAGGACCCACCGGACCCACGGTCGATATCGGCCCAAGTATCTTCTCACTGCCGGGCGCTACCTCCTCAAGGGAAGGCTTCTATGGGCCTTCACCCTGAATCCGGGCGGGTTTCGTGAGCTTCGTATTCTGGTCAACGGCATCACCCACGTTGCCCTTGACCGGCAGGACACCATCACAACCGCTGGGGCCAATTCGATTTCACAGGACGTGTCCACGATCGTGCAACTGAATGCTGGTGACGCGATCTCCCTGAACGCCGTCCAGTTCACCGGAAACGACGCCTTCTCAACCGGAGCGGCTTCAGGACCGCCACCGACCTTCATGGCTCCGCAGCTCCAGGCGGAGTGGCTCGCGCCGCAGACAGCGCCCTCGGCCCGAACATGGTCGGTTAGCTCATCAGGCCGAACGGGTACGGTGGTGCAACGAACGCGGATCCCGGGCTATTCAGCGGTCGCGGACCATTGGTGGTCAAGCACCCCTGGCAGGCCACAACACCTCGCCAACGCCCACCAGGCAGCTCAAGCCGTACAGCAGCGAAGTACAGCAACCACAGCAACCGGCGCCGACCCCCACCAACCCTCTGCGGCCGCCTTACCAGCCAGGCAGACCTCAGCGACCGCCCAGCCGATAGTTCGCATCGAGAGGGTCAGCCCGTGCCACAGGCGTGCCAGATCGAGCGGGGAGTCACGAGGAACGGCGGCTGTCAGCGGGGCTGAGGAGCCGGAGGCGCCAAAGCCAGCGTTACCCAGGTCAGGCCCCAACTCGCCCCACCTCGCTCCTAAAGCGGTGATTCCTTGGCAACCCACTGCCAGCCGGCGCAGGCCACCAGTGCGCTGCCGTCCTCGGTGAGCAGGAGCAGGAAGGTCCATGTCCGATCGGCAGGATCGATCAGCCCTACGCGCACCGGCCAGCCATGTTCGCGGAGGAGCTGCACTGCTCGTTCCAGCCCAAGAGGTTCGACTCCGTGCATCCGCATGCGCCGAAGCGGTGCCCGAAGACTCCGGCATGCCGCTCTGCGGGATGCGCCCTGTCTCCCACGCTGTAGGTGGCGCCGCTGCGGAGGGAGGCCAGAGCAACCACGGACGCCTCGTCGTCACCGGCCAACAGCTTCTCCAGCAAATGCCGTTCCATGGTCACCCCCGCCGGGATCCTGCGGTACAGCAGCCAGGTACCGCAACCCCAGCAATCGCCAGCGTCCGGTAGCGTCCCTCCGGGGCCTGGTAGCGGCTGGAATGGCCGTCACTGGCCGATCCGGCTAGAGCTAGGGATCAAAAGGGGGCCGTGCCCCTCCCGTGCCCGTTCGGTCGGAAAGCAGCGGGGAACAGCGGTCGCTGGCAGGCAAAGCTCATGCGAACGCCCCCTGACCGAGTTACCTGGTCAGGGGCCGTCCACCTGCGGTGGGTGTTGGATTTGAACCCACGGTGACATCGCTGCCACGACGGCTTTCAAGATCGCTGACATGGTTGACTCGCCCATCATCGAGACTCCACCGACCTCAAACTGGCGACCTAGTTTCCGTATGTCGATGCGCCATGCCCGACGCTGCTCGTACCTTGGAGTGGACAGACAAATGCATTCGGGGGGGCCATGGCTGATGACAGTGACGTCCTTATCGAGTTCTGGAAGTCACAATGTGACCAGGCGCGGCAGGTGGAGAACCAACGCGCGGTCCTGACCAACATCGTGATTCTGGTAGCAGCAGCCGGGCTGGGGTTCATCGCGCAAAGAGGCCTGCGACCGTCAGTCCTGGTTGTCACGGTTCCCATGACGTTGCTTGGGTCGTACGGGGCATTGGCATGCATGAAGTACCGGGAACGGAATGCTCTACACAACGCACAAGCCGTTAGCCTTCGGAAGAAGCTTGACGCTCTGCACCCAGCTGTTTCTATTGGTGCAACGTGGGCCGAGGTCCAACGCGATCAACAAACGAAGTTCCCTCGGCTATTCAGGGTGCGTCTATTCATGCTGTGGGTGGCTCTCCACACAGGCATCGCCATGGGGGGCTGCTTGTTGAGCGTATGGGCACTGCTGCTGTAACCGGCCCGGCCATCAACCACTCGAATCATCACTCCAGCTTCGTCGTTCTTCCCCGTCCCACGACCGCGCCAGGTGGGGCGGAGACTCATAGGGAGCTGCGGCTGCCGGCGGGGGCTTTGGCCAGCCAGCGCCACAGTTAACCTGCCGCTGGTCAGGCCCCGACTCGCTCACCTCGCTCCTTGAAGCGGGTGTCGCAGGTTTCGAAACCTTCCGGGGGCACCAGCGCAGACCTCGTCCAGGTCGTACGTCTCCGGGCCTCGATACCGTCTGTGAGATTGAAGGTTGGCGAGGTTCCGCTATCCAGCGAAACTGCCCAGTATCCAGCGGTGTACCCGCTACGGTCGGCTTCCTTCGTCGCGTCCCTTGGGAGCTCCATGTCACACAACCCGCCGTCGCAGCCGCCGCCTTGGGGCCAGCCACCCGCCCCTGGGGGCCCCAGCCCGTACGTGCCGCCGACTCCGCAGCCGGAGCGCCCGAAGTGGGCACGTAAGCGGATCTTGATACCGGCCGCGCTGATGCTGTTCTTCATAGGCATCGTCGCCGGGTCTGACGGCGAGACGAAGACCGGCACCGCAGCGAGCAAGAAGGCAGCACCTGCTGCAACCGTGACCTCGACGGTCACCGCCACTCCGGCGCCGGCCGCCACGGAGACGGTG